>JAUSGG010000049.1 GCA_030649165.1 Armatimonadota bacterium | reverse complement strand
GTCAAAGTCGGCGACAAGATCATCTTCGCCAAGTACGGCGGCACGGAGATCAAGATCGAAGGCGAGGAGTATATCATCCTGCGCCAGGACGACGTTCTCGCCATTCTGGACAAAAGCAAGAAGAAGGGAGGCAAGTAGATGGCAGCTAAGGACCTGAAATTCGATGAAGAGGCTCGGCGGGCGCTGGAACGCGGCGTTAACGCCCTTGCGGACGCTGTCAAAGTGACGCTCGGTCCCCGCGGCCGCAACGTAGTCATAGAGAAGAAGTTCGGATCTCCCGGCGTCATCAGCGACGGCGTGACCATCGCCAAGGAGATCGAGGTCGAGGACCCGTTCGAGAACATGGGCGCGCAGCTCGTGCGCGAAGTCGCTTCCAAGACCAACGACGTGGCGGGCGACGGAACCACAACGGCCACTGTTCTGGCCCAGGCAATAGTGCGCGAGGGCCTCAAGAACGTGGCGGCCGGCGCCAATCCGATGCTGGTAAAAAAAGGAATCGACCACGCCGTTGAGAAGCTCGTCGCGGAGATCAAGAAGATCAGCCATCCGGTCGTTGAGAAGCACGAGATCGCGCAGGTGGCGACCATTTCCGCCAACGATTCCGTGATAGGCGACCTGATCGCCGAAGCCATGGAGAAGGTCGGCAGGGACGGCGTCATAACGGTCGAGGAGTCCAAAGGCACCGCCACGACGCTTGAGCTAGTGGAAGGCATGCAGTTCGATAAGGGCTACATTTCGCCTTATATGGTGACCGACCCCGAGCGCATGGAAGCCGTATTCGAGGACTGCTACATCCTTCTGTTCGAGAAGAAGATTTCCGCGGTCAACGACCTCATCCCGATCCTGCAGAAGGTTATGCAGACCGGCAAGCCGCTGATAATCATATCCGAAGAGGTTGAGGGCGAGGCGCTGGCGACCCTGGTCGTCAACAAACTGCGCGGCACGCTGAACGTCGTCGCCGTCAAAGCCCCCGGCTTCGGCGACAGGCGCAAAGCTATGATGGAGGACATCGCCATACTCACAGGCGGACAGTTCGTCACCGAGGACCTGGGCCTGAAGCTGGAGAACGTGGAACTCGAAATGCTCGGTCATGCGAAGAAGATCGTGGTCACCAAGGAAGATACCACAATCGTCGAAGGCAAGGGCACGCCCCAGGCGGTACAGGGCCGGATAGCTCAGATCAAGCGGCAGATCGAGGACACCGATTCGGATTACGATCGTGAAAAGCTGCAGGAGCGGTTGGCCAAACTGGCCGGCGGCGTGGCCGTGATACAGGTCGGCGCGGCCACCGAGACCGAGCTCAAAGAGAAGAAGCACCGGATCGAGGACGCTCTCTCCGCGACTCGCGCCGCGGTTGAGGAAGGCATCGTGCCCGGCGGCGGCGTCACTCTGCTGAACGCCCTTCCCGCTCTTGACAAGGTGAAGACGAGCGGCGACGAAATGGTCGGCGTGAACATCGTCAGGAAGGCCGTCGAGGAGCCCGCAAGGATGATCGCTTTCAACGCGGGCGCGGAAGGCTCCGTGATTATCGAGAAGATCAAGACCTTGCCCAAGGGAGAAGGTTATAACGCCGCGACCGGCGAGTACGTGAACATGGTCAAGGCCGGGATAGTCGATCCCGCTAAGGTCACCCGCGCGGCCCTTGAGAACGCGGCGAGCATAGCCTCGATGCTTCTGACGACCGAATGCCTCGTCGCCGAGAGGCCGGAGAAGGAAAAACCCATGCCTATGCCACCGCACGGCGGCGGCGGAATGGGCGGAATGTACTAGTCGGACGTGGTTCGTGATTAGTGGTTAGTGGTTAGTGAAGGCGTCCCCGCGGTGTCGGGTCGCCACATCAAGGCAAGGTTGGGTGGCGATTTCCGATCGCCACCCACAAGACTAAAGCCGGATTTCCGAATCCGGCGGTGAGCGCAACGGACAACTCGTATGCTTCTCGACCCAACATCCTGCCTTTTCTCTCAGGGACAGCTTAACGGCTGGAAGACTCTCACGCTCGAAAACCACCTCCTCCGCGTGACGCTTCTGCCCGAAAAAGGCTCGGATATAGTCGAATTCTTATACAAACCTCTACAGCTCGACTACCTGTGGAAATCGCCTATCGGACTGGTCGAGAAACCCGCCGCGGACCGCCTGCCCCACGATCAATTCATGGACTACTACGAAGGCGGATGGCAGGAGATACTGCCCAGCGGCGGTTTTGCCAATTCGTACTCCGGCGTAGACTACGGCCTGCACGGCGAGTTGTGGAGCCTGCCCTGGAACCTGCACATCGATCAGTACAGCCCCGGGCAGGTCTCGGTGGTCTTGGACTGCAGGCTTACAATGCTTCCTCTTTCCGTCCAAAAACGACTCACCCTGCGCCGGAACGAGGCCGTCCTGCACATCGACGAAACCCTCACAAACGAGTCAGACCAGCCGGTCGATTTCATGTGGGGACATCATCCCGCCCTCGGCGCCCCGTTCCTGAACGGCGACTGCGTCCTCGACGCTCCCGCGACCGAATGCGAGCCGGGCTCCGTCGAAGGCGACCCCGCCGCCCGACTCCAAGGCAGAACGCGAAGCAACTGGCCGGTTGTGCCGGACAGGCATGGAAACGACCTCGACCTCAGTGTCATACCGCCGCCGGCTGCCGGGACCAGCGATGAGTTCTGGCTGACCGGCCTGCGCGAAGGCTGGTGCGCCGTCACCGACACCAAACTGGACGCGGGGTTCGGCCTTGCCTGGGACCTGAACGTGTTCCAAACCCTATGGGTGTGGCAGGAACTCGGCGGACTCAAAGAAACCCCCTGGAGCGGCAACGCCTACGTAATGGCAGTAGAGCCCTGGTCATCGTATCCGCTGGAAGGATTGGCCGTGGCTGCCGAGCGAGGAACTCACCTGACTTTGCCTCCGCGGGGAAATCTAAGGACTTGGCTGAAGGCCGTGGCGTACGTAGGCATCGGTAGAGTAGCTCGAATCAACGCAGACGGAACAGTGGCTGCCGCCTGACAACCGGCGACCATTGTGATAGAATCGTGAGGGATAGTCATGGACATCAAGCCTCGCCCGAATCATAGGCTCTACATACAAATACTCCGGCGGATGACTCCGGAGCAAAGGCTGCTTCAAGCGTTCGAGATGTCGGACTTCACGCGCAGTCTCTTCCTGGAGGGTTTGCGCCAGAGGTTCCCACAACTGTCCGAGGATGAGCTGAGGAATCTTTATCTGCAGCGACTGGAAAAATGTCACAACAGGAACTACTGAAGACAATTGTTGCTGCTCTTGGCGGGGCCGGCATTGACTACATGGTATCGGGCTCTATCGTCTCGAGTCTTCAGGGGGAGCCTCGCGCAACCCACGACATAGATATAGTCGTGACACTTGACGCAAGCGCCGCCAAGAGACTGACCGAGGCGCTGCCAGGTTCTCATTATTACCTCGACGAAGACAGGATGCTAGAAGCAATCGAACGTCGGACGATGTTCAACCTGATCGACCCTGCCTCCGGCTACAAAGTTGATTTTTGGATACTGACCGACGAACAATTCGATATATCGCGTTTCAGCCGAAAGCACGAGACAGATCTGGCGGGTATACGTATAGCCGTCTCCAGCCCTGAAGACACTATCCTCGCGAAGCTGAGGTGGGCGAAGCTGTCGGGCGGCAGCGAGAAGCAATTTACTGACGCCTTGAGAGTATACGAAGTCCAGTACGGAAATCTGGACATAGCATATCTTCGGGATTGGGCGGAGCGCCTCGGCATCGCCGATTTGCTGGAGAAACTGACTGAACAGGCGGAAGTAGTCTGATTCGGGACAAGCAGCTACACCAACCCCATCCTCTCTTTAACTCCCTTCATTGTCTCCCTGGCGATACCCCTTGCCTTCTCGGCGCCGCGCTGCAGTACTTCCTGAACGCCACCAACAATCCCTCAACTTTTTTTGAAAATACCTATTGACATACCTAGACATTCGCGGCATACTGTGCCTAGAGGTTCGATGTATAAAGGGAGGAACTGGCATGGTATTCAACACTGAGCTTGTCGGGAGCACTGTCGAAATGCTCGTTCTGAAGCTTCTGTCGGAACGGCAGATGTACGGCTACGAGATCATCCAGGTCGTCAACGAGAGGACCGACGGGGAGTTCAACTGGAAGGAGGGCACACTCTATCCCCTCCTACACCGTCTGGAGGGCGCCGGTTATCTCGCCACGGAATGGCAGACGGGAGACACCGGTAAGAAGCGCAAGTACTACAGACTAACAACAAAGGGTACCGCGCGCGCTGAAAGCAAAGTTGCGGAATGGGGCAGGTTTGCCGGCTCCGTAAACGCTGTGCTCTTTCAGCCGGCGAGGTGAGAAGATGAACGAGCAGTCATTCGAGCAATTGGCCGATCAGGCCGCGGCAGGACTTAAGAGTGATCGCGAACTCTATCTTGATGTTAAGCAGGAACTGTGCACCCATCTGGAAGAGAAAGCGGAGTATTTTGTCCAGGAAGGCCACAGCCCCGAGGAGAGCGTCGAATTGTCGCGCAAGTCTTTGGGATCGCCGATGGACCTGGCGGCGGGACTGCTGGATGGAAACCGGCGCCGCATGAGGTTCCGCAGTCTGCTTCGCCTGGGGTTTGGGGCGTTGATCGTCCCAGCAGCCATCGTTCTCGCCGTCTTCGTAGGCTATGGGAGGTTTGCGAGGCTGTCTCAGGCAGCATCCTCGATAGCTGGAAGCATGGGGATTATCTCAGATCTTCCCGCCGTACCATCACTCGGCAGCCACGTAGGGTCGCCCGAGCGTACACAGGTTACCCGTCAATTGGCCAGCGGAGAGGATCATGCGCAGGATATCCGCCGCTATTGGGAATCGCACCGGCAGGACCCTGACAGCCACATGTACTACGCCTACTACGCGATCTCTCTCAGACCAGGAGATGAACACTCGTACGTGACAGCAATGCGTCTGGGAGAGCGCATCGAGCCACAGAACGCCCTCTACAACGTGCTGCTGGCAGAGTACTATCTGCGCCGCGCCGTCACAGAGCCCACTGGAAAGCTCATCATGGTATCGCCCCCACCGGCATTGCCCCCACCGGCTCCCGTGGCCTATGCCGGCGTCCCAGCAGCGCCGCGGGCTGACAAGGTCGCAAAGCTTGTAATGACGGGAACAAGCCGTCTGCTGGACCGCCGCCTGTTCGAACTGGGTGTTACCGAGCTGCGCGGCGCGGTCAAGAAGCCGTTTCTGCGGAGCTATCAGATGCGGATTCTGCGTATGAAGATAAACGCGGAGCCCGCTCCCCGGCTCACGGAGGATTACGTCCAACTGATCGAAATATCCGCTGGCGAGTGTTTTCCCCATCTTGCCAGATATCGCCGCTTGGCGAGAATGGCCGGCGGCAGCGCTCGGATACTTATCTCCGAAGGTCGTCCCGCTGACGCCGAGGCGGTAATGGACACCTGGAAACCTCTAACGAGACTGCTGCTGAGTGAAACACGGACTACGCTGATACAAGTACTGGTCGTCCGTTCGGCGGCGTCCATCATGACCAAAGAAGCGGGCCAGATATACGAGAAGCTCGGCGCGCATACCAAGGCGCGAGAAGCCACAATCATGAACGATCGACTAGCGCGGCTGCTTGACGAGTTGCGACCACATAACAGGGGCATGGACCAGGAGCGAATGGTAGGGGAGCGTGGCTCTCGCCTTCAAGGTATGCTGTTTCCCGTTTTCGGCGCAGGAACCGAACTCACCGAACAGGACCTTACACCCGGCAGAATGCACGAGCACGTGGTGGTAGAAGAGATGTTCGTACAGGCGCTGTTGGTCATCCTGATGTTTCTTCTCCTTGGGACCTTGCTCCAAGGGACCATTTGGCTGTTCCGATTGAGAAGCGCCGAATCTGTCCCGCTGCTGCTGATGCCACCCTCAACTGAGCTTCTACGCGCCCTTCTGCTGGGCATTCTGGCGCCGGTCGCTGTCTACTGGATATACTCCCGACTGCCGGGCATTGGCGGGCGTGAGTTCAGTTGGGAAAGCGGAATGCAAACGCGGTTCATCACCGAGCTGCTTGTTCTGGGATTATTGATGCTGTGGATTCCGGCGCGCATCATCCGCCGATATGTCCGCCGCCGCTGCGCCGATCTTGATATTGCTGTTCCAGGCGCCAAAGATGAAACGGCCGTGGGCTGGAAGCTGCGCCTGGCGTTTGTCGTCGGGGCATTGTTCGTCGCCTTCTACTACGGTATCGAGACGAACGCTTCACCCTTCGCTTTGGTATGCATATTCGCGCTTGCCCTTACGATAATGACCGCGGCGGCGCGATACGCGCGCGCGAAACGCCGTCAATTCGGTCTGTATTATGGCACGTTGGCGCGCTCGTTGGCGCCGGTGTACGCGTTCTCCATAATCTTCATCGCCGTCGCTTTGCAGCCGCTGCAGCTTTCCGACGAAGCACGGTGGCTGCGGAAGGACACGATCCTCTACGGGTATCTGGCGAGCAGGTCGAACAACGTGTTGGGATTCAGCTCCATTGAGCAGCGAGTGTCACAAACGTGGTCCGACAAGATGCTGAGAGCGATAACCGGCAATAGGGAGCATGGCCGAGAATAGCCCGCAACGCGCCGCGGGCTGAGGAACCGCAAGAACGCGCGTCGTCCCGGTAATTATACCGGTTTTCGGCGACGGCGTTGACAGGATGCCAGCCAAGCGTTGTATTCAGCCGTGACACTTGCGAAAAATCTCTTAGAGACTTAATGGCCCGCTCTGACATACACAGGAACTTTTAGTATGCCTGCTATCGTCAAAATCTCGAACCGATGAATGAGGCTTCACTCGGACCCGCCCGCTTTCAGTCCGCATATTCCCATAGTGACCTGGAAAGGAGTAACGAACTTGGAGAAACGCATCAGTAGAATGTTCAGCATTATCCGATCTGTTCTTTTCATCTGGGCAATTGCCGCGATTCTGGCAAGCGCCCTTCCGTGCGAGGTACGCGCGGAGGAACCTCAGGCAGAGCCTGTGGTCGCGTCATCCAGCCTGGAGGACGAGGCGGAGGCCGCATTTGAAGTCGGCGAGCGGTACTCAAGGCAATGGCAGTACGACAAGGGCTACGCCGTTTTCCAACAAGTCGCGGCAAAGTATCCGGGGACAAAGGCCGGAGCCCGCGCGCACGCCTGCATGGGGCAGTACATGAAAGTGGCGAAGCGACACTACGCAAACGCTATCAAGCAATACGACAAAGCGATCAAAATGGCCCCCGGTACGGATGTTGCGGCTTGGGCTCGCCAGGAAAAAGGACACGCCCTGTACATGCGCGGCTTCTACGATGAGGCTATCGCTGAATTCGATGCGGTCATAGCTTCCAACCCGCCGGTGGACATATTGAAGAAGTCCGTCGCGTGGTCGGTGCCTGCCAAGACACATCGTAACGAGCGGAACAACAGCGGAAAGCCCGCGGGAATCTCTCTGAGCGGTGACCCCTCTTGCGGCCCAAAGTCGCTACTCGTGATGTGCAGGGCCAACAAGGTGAAGGCGAAACTGGACCAATTGCGCAAGCTGACCAAGTGCGGGGCCAACGGCACGAACCTGGCTCAGCTCGTCTCCGCGGCCAAGTCGGTTGGCCTTCCCGTTAAGGCCGTCAATCTCACTCTCGACGATTTGCGGAAGGCGCCTCTCCCGTGCCTGGTCTGGGCGTTGGAAGGCCATTTCGTGGTTGTATCAAAGGTAAAGGACCGGCAGGTCTATCTTCAGGACGCATTTGACGGCAAAGTAAGAATGAACCTGGCCGACTTCGCGGCAATCTGGGGCGGAGAGGCGCTGGTCGTTGATAAGAAGAACAAGCCGGGGTGGCAAGTCGTCGCAAAGGCGCCAGAACTCTCGATGGCTGATCTTGAAAACGCATGGGGCGGCTGCTGCGGAGTTTCGGCGCCGCCGGTTGCCGGATGCGATGGTAATCAACCCTTTGACACACCATCAGGCGGCAATGGCCCAGGCGTTGGAGGTACTGGTGGCGCCGTGGTAGACATCATGCCGGGAGGGGGTTCCAGTTGCCAAACGTGTGGCGGATTTGGCGGCTCTGGGGGCGGTGGCGATGACTGCGATGAGTGCGATGGCGACCCCGTCAATCTGTTCAGCGGCAATGAAGTGCTGCGTCCCGCCTCTGATCTGGTTTGGTCAAATTGCATAGGTCCCGCGGTCGTGTTCCGGCGCACCTATAACTCCCAGCTTGCCTACAACGGCCACTTCGGTTACGGTTGGACCAACGCATGGGACGTCCGCCTTACGGAAGACGCCGCGCGCAACGTCGAAGTTCGGAAGGGCGACGGCGGTGCGTGGTACTTCACGTGGACCGGGAGCGCCTATCTGCCTCGGCGCGGCAGATACGAGAGTCTCGCCAAGAACGCTGATGGCAGCTTCACATTAACATACGCTCGCGGCGGTCAAAGGCTGGGATTCGACTCACAAGGCTGGCTCGTCAGCATATCCGACAGGGATGGAAACGCGCTGTCGCTTTCGTACGAGACTATCGGCCAGCCCGGTGACCCCGGCTACACCCGGCGACTCACCACGATCACTGACACCTCGGGTGGCGTGACCAGACTCGGTTACGACGGAAATAATCACTGCGTGTCGGTTACTGATCCATCCAATCGATCGGTCAGCTACACTTACTTGGGCGATAACCTAGAGTCCGTCATTTTACCAGGCAACGCCACCTACCGATACGAGTACCAATGGGGTTCGTACATCAGTAAGATAGTAACGCCATCGAGCGGTGAGTGGCAGTTCAGCTACAATGGCTATCAGGTCAGGTCTATCACCGACCCGAACGACAAAACAACGTCCTACTGGTATGGATACAGCGGAGGATCATCTAACAGCACAACCATTCAGGACGCCCGGGGCGTTACCAGCACGGTGGAATATGACGCCGGCGGCAATCAGACCGGCTCCCGCGACGCATTGGGCGGCGCGTCCAAGGTCGAATACGACGCCGACCTTAACGTCACGAAGTCCACGGACGCCAACGGCAACTCCACGTCCTATACTTATGATTCCCAGGGCAACATGCTTACGCGCACTGATGCTCTCAGCGCCAGGTGGAGCTATGAGTATAACGGCGACGGTCAACCTACACTTACCAGAGATCCGTTGGGGCGAGAGACCAGGCACGTTTACTCGAATGGACGGCTGATTTCCAGAACCGACCCAACAGGGGCCACATGGTCGTATACGTACCTGCCCAATGAACTCCTTTCGACCGTGCAAGATCCAAATGACAGAGTGGTAGCTTACGGGATGTACAATGCGTATGGCAAACCTCTTGAGATTAGAAACTCGACCGGTGCTGTAACACGCTTCACCTATGACAGCAGGGGGAATATGGAGTCTGTAACAGACCCAAATGGAAACACGACGACTCTTACGTACGACGCGCGCGACCGCCTGACCCGCATAATCTTCCCGGATGGGTCGACCAAAGCCTATTATTACCAATGCTGCGGACTTGACTATGAGACGGATGAACTAGACCGCGAGACTCGATACTTCTACGACCGGGTCGGCAACATCGAGCACGTACAGCTTCCTACCGGCCCGGCCATCTTTTACCAATACGACGCGTCGTACAATCTCACCCGTGTAACCGATCCTGAACAGCACGCGACGAAGTACTCTTACGACGCCGCGGGCCGGCTCAGTGAGATCATCTACGCGGATGGCACGCCCGCGCAAATGCGCGAGCAGTACAAATATGACGCCGCGGGCAACCGAATCGCCAAGATCGATGGCAATGGCGTCACCACGACCTACAAGTACGACGCCGCAAACCGCCTGGTCTCTGCTTCGGCTCCCGATTACCGAGTTACCTACGCGTATGACGCAGTGGGGAACCGTACCCGTATGGTAGACCCGACCGGCACATCGCGCTACAGTTACGACGCGGCAGACCGCCTGGTCTCCTGCCGTTCCTCTATCGGAGAAACAGTGAACTATACTTACGACGACGACGGCAACAAGACTTCGGTTTCCACCCGCTTCGGGACCACACAATACCAATACGACATCGCGAGCAGGCTCGCCCGCGTTGACAGCCCGGCTGGAGCCTTCACATTCCGTTACAACGCGGCAGGACAGCGGATTGAACAGATTGGACCGGCCTCAAAAACGCTCTATCGATATGACTCCAAGGGGCGGCTGGTCTCTGTCCGCAACCTTCACCCTGACGACTCTCCGATAACCACCCACGACTATGTCCGGGATAGCCTCGGCAATCCTGTTCAGGTAATGGAATACGACGGGACCGGAAACAGCCGGACTTACTACCAGTACGACGCGCTCGACAGGCTGGTTTCCGAGACTCGAACGGGTGGAGCGGCTCCTTACCACTATCACTATACTTACGACTGGGCCGGAAATCGCCTCACGCGGACGGACGGCACTGGACAGACGATTGCTTATTCTTACGACGAGGCGAATCGGATGCGTACGGCAGGAGCGGCAACGTTCGAGTATGACGACAATGGTAACACATTGAACAAGACGGAAGGTTCTCTCGTCACCAGCTATCAATGGGACTCTCGTAACAAGCTGGTACGAGCCGATTTGCCCGGTGCGGAGACAATCACTTACAGCTATGATGGCAGCGGACAGCGTGTACAGAGCGTTGGACCGGATGGCTCTAGCTCGTATCTGTTCGACCCACAGGCACATATCCCTACGGTTTTGGCCTTCGTTAGAGGCGGAGTTCCGATATATTACACCGTGAACGCGGCGGGTTGTCCGATAGCCGAGTCTGCGTCTGGCCAGAACCAGACATATGTGTACAATCCCCAGGGTACGGTGGTGGGTACCGTGGACGATGCCGGAAACTGCGGTCTCGCTGCTTACCATGACGCCTGGGGAGACAAGCTCAGCACTGCCAGCGCTACAGCCCGTGGTTACGAAGCGGCGCACGGCTATTGGGCGGATCAGAATGTCGGTCTATTGATGCTTGGCGCGCGGTGGTACGACCCAAGGGCCGGGCTGTTTGTGTCGAAAGATCCGATCGGTTATAGAGGCGGACTGAACCTGTACGTTTATGCGCACACAAATCCTATCTCTAACGTCGACCCATCTGGCACAATTCCCAACAGGTATCCTGGACCCTTTGACCCGATAGAGTGCACTGAGTGGGCCAAGGATCAGGCGGATCCACTGCATGGTGAGAACGATAAGTGGGCGCATTGCACAGGTGCATGTCTCGGAGCACGGTGGTGCGCCGGTTTATCGCCCGGTCTGATCATCATAGGTATCATCCGCAATTGGGACCAGGATCCTTATGACAATGTAGCAAACATGACTGGAGGCGGTTGCGCTTATGTTTTTTCTGACTGTCAATCCTGCTGCAGATGTGCGGTAAGCGGTCTGCCCAATACCCCCTGATGATAAACCGCGATATCGTTGTCTCGCGTCGTTTGTTGTTGAATGTTCTCGAAACAGTCTCCAATCAGCGATTTATTGTCGGAGCACAGCGTTGGAAAACGCCTAACAGCATCGCGGGCGAGACCCGCGTGCTGCTACGGAAGCAATAAACACCTTGAGACCTGGGAGGTCTTACTAATATGAAAAGGCCGAGACGAACAAGAGACTTAGCTGTATTCGGAGCAGCTGTTCTGCTTGCCGCCTTTGCGCTCCCGGTTTTGTGCCTGGCGGCGGGCAACCTGAACGGCACAATCACGAAGAACGGCGCGCCTATGTCCACCCCCTACACCCCGTTCGTGGACGTGATGGACAGCCAGTATGGCTTCCACACTCAGGCCGTGGACATTAACGGCTATTTTGCGCTGCCGGGCCTGCCGAATGGCGCTGCCTCGGTGGACGCGTACGCATCGGAGACACGTTATATCGGTCACAGAAACGCAAATATCCTCCCGGACCAAACCGTCGCGACCGATTTCGACTGGTCCGTCGGCAGCGTAAGCGGCAGTGTGACCAGAAACGGCGCTCCGCTGACCGCCGCGGTGATCGAGGTGGCCGACTGCAACAACAACTGGTATCAGGCGACAACCAACAGTCTGGGCCAGTATACGGTCCAGGACGTCACGGCAGGCGCGGTCAGCGTCTACTGCCGTGACTCCCAGGGCCAGTGGCTCGGCTACCAGACAGCGACCGTCACCAGAGAAGGCGTGGTCACAGTCAACTTCTCAGTGCTCTCGACTGGAACCGTAACAGGCGAAGTCAGGAAAAACGGCGCGCTCGCCGAAGGCGCCCGGATCGATGTCCTGGACTACGGCGGCAACTGGCATACCGCACAAACGAACGGCAGCGGCGCCTACAGCATTCCCGACGTTGCCGCGGGAAACGGTACCGCTTATTGCTACACACCGGGCGCAGTCTTCGTGGAATCACGCGCCGTAACCGTTCCGGACGGCGCGACGGCAACTGCCGACTTTTCCTGGACAACAGGCGCAATACAGGGGACAGTCACTAAGGCCGGCGCGACGCCACCGGAACTGGTCGGGGCCTGGATTCGTACCGGTAGAGGCGAGGAAGCGACGACAAACGCCGGCGGTTTCTACAGCATGGAGTCCTTGTCGGGACCGACCACTCTCTCCTGCTACTCGCCGGATGGTTATCTAGTAGGTTCCGCCTCGACGACTGTGCCCGCAAGCGGGACCGTCACAGTAGACTTTGCATGGGGCATAGGCGCGGTCCGTGGCACGGTGACCAGAGCCGGAGGGCCACTGGCCGGAGCCCTAGTCCGGGTCAGCACAAGTGACGGGCAGGTATATCACGACACTACGCAATCCGACGGCAATTACAGGGTTGACGATGTCGCATCCGGCCCCGTTACCGCGACAGCTTGGACGCCGGAAGGTGGGAATATGGGGCAGAGAACTGGGACTCTAGCCGGCAGCGGCGAGCTGGTCCTGAATTTCACAGAGTCGTCTGCCGCAGCCGACCCCGATCCCTTCACGCCAACCGGCGCACCCGACAGCAAAACAATCATCACCGTATCCACGATAACCAACCAGACCGGCTTGTCATTGAACTTATTAGGGATGACCAACGGGTGGAGTTGGATCTACTACGGCTGGATTCCGCTGAACGAAATGCCAACAGATCCAGGGATTTACAAGGCAGAATGGTCGGCGGAAGGGAATTCTCCGTACGGCGAAAACACGATCTGGGTCGACGATGACTACCGGATCATCGTCTATGATTCGTTGTGGCAGGAATTGCCTTACCTGGAGGGCATCGTAAGGGTAAGGGGAGTATCTTCCTTATCAGAGTCGCCTTCCGTGCTCAAACCGGGGACCGACACCACTGTTATCTCAGCCGCCTGCGCCCCCGCGCTTACCGACCAGCTTGAGGTGCGCATCAAGCGCGAGCCCACAGGGGTTCTTCTGCGGACCCTGCCGCTCAGCGGATTACAGGGCGCGCCGTCCGTGCAATGGGACGGCAAGGATGGGACTGGCGACTACGTAGCGGGGGGCAACTGCAACCTTGAAGTATGGCATACCGTTACAGGAAAACAATATTACCCGACGGCCACGCTGCACGTGCTGCCGGGGGTGACCTCGGTCACCGCTACTCCGAATCCTTTTACGCCCACGGGCGCGAACGCAGTAACCTTCGACGTCATAGCAAATCCCGATCAGGGGTATCTGTATCTCCGCATCGCGCCGCTGGGGACTGTGTTGACCGCAAGTGAGACGGCCCCATCGTCCGGTCTGTACAGAGCGAGTTGGAACGGCCTCGTTGGATCTGGTACTTTGCTTGCATCGGTGGGAACCTACACCCTGGAAGTTTACGATCGCTATTACATCAACAAGGATACTCTGGCCGGAACACTGTTGGTGTCTGGGGTCCAGTCGGTTACCGCGGTTCCGCGGACATTCGAGCCTGTGCGCGGTCAGACAACCACCATTACGATTTCCACCAACGCGGCGACAGACCTCCATCTTGAGGCGCGAATACTGGATTATTCCGGAACAGTCAGAACTCTGGACAACGTTGTCGAGGGGCCGCCAGGAATATACACCTGCCTGTGGGATGGCAGGAACGAAGCCGGTTCCCTGCTGCCGCCAGGCGCGTATACTATCCAGGTATACAACAAAGACTCGAATCCTAAAGCCAGGTATGTTCCAACCGGGACAGCCGAAATCGGGATCGGCGTCACGTCAGTTGAGGTTATTCCTGATCCGTTCATCCCAACCGGGTGCAACACCGCCACCATTCGCGTCTATGCGTATCCGAACCAGCTCTCTCTGGATGCAAAGGTGACTCACCCTCTTTTCCCTGATCCTGTCCCCTGGCAAGGGTACACTAGGTACGTATCCCTCGGCGAGACGGAACTCGGATCCGGTATCTACGAGGGGCAGTGGAACCCGACAATGTGGTCTTACGGAACTGCCCCAGTCCCGTTACAGACAAGCGTTGCGGAGCCGTCGCAAATCGTCCCTCTGGATCCAGGCAGCTATTCAAAGATAATAGCGGATAGCGATAGCATAGCTGTGGTAGTTCCGTCCTCTTCGACCTATGAGTGGCCGGTTACGCAGACTTTCCGACTCCACGGCGTATCGAGCGTGAGCGCGAGCCCGTCGGAGTTTTGCCCTACCGCCGACGAGACAACGACGATAACAGCCCTGTCCTCAGAACCCGGATTGCGCCTCATCGCCGAAATTCTACTTCCTGGTAGTGCGCTGACTCTGCCAATGTCGGAGGGACCGGATGGAACACATACATGCGATTGGGATGGAAAAGATGCAAATGGTGATATCGTATATCCCTCGGAATATACTGTCCATATACACAACGCCGACTGTCCGGATGGAGTTCATTATTATCCGAGTATACAGGTTTCAACGGCGGGCATTCCCGCTGTTACCATAGGCAGATCCCATCGTCTTCCTGACGGAACGGCAGTGCGTATGTTGGGAAAAACCGTTGTGGCCAGTATGCCTGATGTGGGGGAGTTCTATATCGAAGAACCCAATCGTTCGGCAGCTATCAAGGTGATTGATTATTCTTTTCTTGTGCCGTTACCAGGAACGAAGGTCGATGTGCAAGGCTCCTTGGGGCTGCGTTGGGATGGTTCTGAGCGCGTCCTCTCTGGTAATGTGCAGGCTGAATACGGACCCGCGCTACCGCTACTGCCGGTTGCGCTGAGCAACGTCGCGCTGGGTGGATCACCCCCAAGCGTTTACATTCCTTCGATCCCCGGCGCAATTGGTCTCTACAATGTGGGGCTGCTGGTTCAGATCTTCGGTCGGATCACGCAGATAGGTTTCGATTACAGCGGCAGCTATTACTATGTCTACGTCGACGACGGTTCCAATCTGAGGGATGGAAGTTACACCGACGCCGAGGAGAATGTAGGTGTCAGGATAGTGTGCGACCCGACAGGGTACAACACAGGCGACTATCTGACCGTCACAGGGGTAAGCTCCCGCTTCGTTACTGAATTCGGTCAGATAGCCAAACGTGTTCTGACCCGGGATTCACAGGACGTGGTTCTGCTAAAGGCGGCAACCGGCCCATAACTCCGCTGCAATTGTCCCGGTCCGGCGGCAGACCGTCGCCGGGCCGGGAGCAGATCTCACTCCTGCCCCTTATCCCAACCCCATCCTCTCCTTAACCTCCCTCACCGTCTCGCGCGCAATCCCCCTCGCCTTCTCGGCCCCGCGGCGCAACACTTCGCGGACGGTTTCAGGCTGTTGCAGCAGCTTTTCTCTTGCTTCACGAATCGGAGCGAGCGCAGCGACCATATCCTCGGCCAGAACCTTCTTCAGATCGGAGTAGCGAATCGCGCCCCGGTCGTAGTCGTCCTGAAAACGCTGGACCGTCTCCGGCGGCGAGAACTCCCTGAGCAGCATGAACAGATTTGCCGTCCCCGGGCTCATCTCTCCGCCCGGCGTGGGGCCGACGTCCGTCACCGCCCGCATCACGCTTTGCCGTATCTCATCGGGCGAATCGGACAAACTGACGTAACTGCCGGGGATGGATTTGCTCATCTTCCGCGTCGGGTCGTTCAGGCCCATTATCCGCGGAGCGGCGCCCAGAATCGCCTCCGGATCGGGAAACGTGTCGCCAAATGTCACGTTGAACTTCCGCGCGATGTCCCGCGTGAGTTCCACATGCTGGACCTGGTCCTCGCCGACCGGCACGACCTGCGCCTTATATAGAAGAATATCCGCCGCCTGCAGCACGGGGTAATCGTACAAACCGACGTTCACGCTCTCCTTGAACTGCTCCGATTTCTCCTTGAACTGCGTCATCCGGCCAAGCCAGCCCATCGGCGTGATGCTGTTGAACAGCCACGTCAGCTCAGTATGCTCAGGCACGTGTGATTGAATGAAGATGGTGGCAATCTCCGGGTCCAGCCCGGCGGCGATATTGTCCACAACCGCGTCGAAAATCCGCTGCTGCATATCCGACGGATCGTATGGTATCGTTATAGCGTGGTAATCGACTATGCAGAAGAAGCTCTCGTACTTGTGCTGCAGGTCCACCCACTGTTTGATCGCGCCCACGTAGTTGCCGATATGAACCGCCCCCGTCGGCTGAATCCCGCTGAATATCCGCTTGCCCATGAAACCTCCTCAAACCATTCAAACTATACCATTGGCCCCCAGCCTGCGCAAATCTGGCCGCGTACGTAACAGTTCAGGAATAGGAAGTACGTGGCGCCGAATGTCATTTCGAGCAACCGACCACGCGGGCGTGGTTATCTCCAAAATGAAACGCATGGCCTATCCTGCGGGAACGGCCTTTTCTAGCTGAGGTTTTGGCATCGCTACCTGTAGTTCCCGCAACGCATCCGGCGTTTCAT
>JAUSGG010000046.1 GCA_030649165.1 Armatimonadota bacterium | reverse complement strand
AGCGCTGGTTTATTGACTTATTTTCTCGGGATACTCGACTTTCGCCTTGTTGACTGGCTGCAACCCTCAACCCACAGCGGACAAAGGAACTCAGCATACAGGCGTGGAAAACAGAATCACGGAGGTGTTACCGACGATGGCGAATCTCTACGGCAAGAACTATACGAAAGAAGAACTACTGCGGCGGGTCGGCACGATCTCTCAGATAGCCGACGCGCGGCTGATCGAGCTTCGGAACGGCAACGAAGCAGGAGTGCGGGCGGTCCACTTTCACACCGGTTCGGGCTTCAATTTTATGGTGATCGCGGACCGCGGATTGGACGTTTCCTCGTGCGACTACTGTGGTCAGTCGCTGGCGTGGCAGTCATCCTGCGGGGACGTAGCGCCGCAGTTCTACGCGCCCAAAGGCTTCGGCTGGCTTCGCAGTTTTCCCGGCGGCTTGATCACCACCTGCGGACTGACTAACGCAGGCGCCCCGAGCCTGGACGAAGGCGAAGAGCTCGGCCTGCACGGCCGCTACTCCAACATTCCCGCGAAGAACGTCTGCGTTGACAGCGAATGGCAGGGCGATGATTACGTCATTTGGGCGCAGGGCAAGGTCCAGGAGACGCGGGTATTCGGCGAGAACATCGTGCTTACGCGCAGGATTTGGACCAAACTCGGCGAGAAGCGGTTCTGGCTGCGAGACGTGGTCGAGAACATCGGGTATCAGAGCGTTCCGTACATGATCCTCTATCACATCAACGGCGGATTTCCGGCGGTCGATGGTGGTTCCGAAATGCTCTCCCCCACCGTCTCGTTCAGACCCAGGGACCCCGACGCCGAGTTGGAGAAAGAACTGCACAGCAGCTTCCTGGCCCCGACACCCGGCTTCAAGGAGCGAGTGTACTACCATGATATGGCGACCGACAAAGATGGGTATGTACACACAGCGCTCGTTAACCGAGCTTTCAACGGCGGCCAGGGATTCGGCTTCTACGTCAGGTACCACAAACAGAATTTACCCCGGTTCATCGAGTGGAAGATGAACGGCGAGGGCATGTACGTGGTCGGTATGGAGCCCGCCAATTCTCTGGTCGAAGGCCGGGACAGAGAGCGCGCCCGCGGCGATCTGAAGTATATCGAGCCGGGCCAAAAGCTCGAGTACGATCTGGAGTTGGGCGTCTTGACTTCGCCGTGCGAAATCGCCGAGCTTGAAGATAGAATTCGCGGTGTGGTATGATTGCGGGGTCGGTGACTCGTTTGGGCGAGTTACCCCCCGCGGAATCGATTTGAAAGACAGACTGCACGTCAAACAACATGTGACGTCCGGGAAGGCGCAATGACTGAGAATGTGGAGATAGTCTCATCACGCGACGGCGACACCGTTACAGTGACCGGAAGCGGAGAACTGGACCTGAGAAAGACCGACAGATTGTGGCAGGTCCTGGAGGAGGCTGTGGCCTCCGGCGACAAAGTGGTCGTCGATTTGCGTCCCGCGCTGTTCATAGACACGGCGGCGCTGTCTTGTCTGGCAAGAGCCGGCAAGATAATGTACGAACAAGGCCGGCGGCTCGTGGTGAAGGTCAAAGACAAAACTCATCCGCGGCACGTGCTGGAGATCGTTCGGTTCGAGGCGCTGATGGACGTCATTGTGGAGAAATAGCAGGGTCCGTATGCGTCTGCTTACTCTGCCGCTTGTTTTGATTTCGTTCTTGATCTCATCCCCGGTTTCGGCGCGCCCCCAGAGCAAGACCTCTCCCATAGCGGCGGCGAACGTAATGTCCTTCGGCGCAAGAGCCGACGGCAAGACCGATGACACCCTCGCGTTTCAAAAGGCCATAGATTTTGCCGGGACCAAGGGCGGCGTGGTCCTCGCTCCGGCCGGGACCTACCTTATCCCGGGTTCGCTCGACCTGCCGCAGGGCGTAACGCTGCGCGGCGTTTGGGAAGCCCCGCACCTCTCGATTGTGAAAGGGACCGTAATCCTCGCCACCGGCGGGGAGGGAGATGAGAACGCAAAGCCACTCATCAGCATGTCCGCCAATAGCTGCGTGAAGGGGTTGACCATCATCTACCCCAACCAGAAAGCTGACAGGATCGTGCCATTTCCCTGGACAATCGCGGGCAGGGAGATGCACTGCAGCGTGATCGACGTCACGCTGACCAATCCGTACAAGGCAATCACGTTTCCGACGTGGAATGAAGTGCACTTTGTCAGCAACGTCTACGGCTGCCCGCTGAAGGAAGGCATTTTCGTCGATAACTGCACCGATATAGGCCGCATCGAGAACGTGCATTTCAGCCCGAACTATTGGACGCGCGCGGGCGCGCCGTACGCCGTGCCGCGAAATGACCACGATAAGCTGGGCCGGTTTATGGCGGAGAACCTGGTGGCCTATCGGTTCGGCCGGACCGACTGGGAGTATATGACGAACTGCTTCTGCATAGGCGCGAAGATCGGCTACCATTTTGTCAAGACGGCGAAGGGCGGCCCGAACGTGGTCCTGACGCAGTGCGGCTCGGACGGCGGATCGACCGCGGTCCAGGTGGACAACTGCCAGCCGCACGCCGGGATAGCGTTCTCGAACAGCCAATTCGAGGCGCGCGTGGTGACGACGAACACGAACAACGGTCCGGTGAAGTTCTCCAACTGCGGTTTCTGGCCCGTGGGAGACACCGATAACCAGGCGCTGCTCGAAGGACACGGAACGGTCACCTTCACCGCCTGCCATTTCCTCGAATGGGGAAAGAAGAACCCGAACGCCGCTTGCATTGTTGCGAAGCACGGAACGCTGATCGTAAGCGGCTGCGATTTCATGGCCGCCAAGCCGCAGATCGAGCTCGGCGAGGGGGTCGGCAACGCGGCGATCTTCGGCAACCTGCTCCGAGGCGGGCAGAAAATCCTCAACAACAGCAAAGGCAGCGTTCAGATAGGATTGAATGTGGGACAGTGAACGGTGAACGGTGAGCAGCGAACTGTTGGACCGCGCGGGAACTGGGTTGGCTTTTGTGCGCGCGCGGTTGCTGTAGATACCGTTCCCGCACGACACGAACCGGCGGCCGGCCGTCGCCAACTAACAACCAACAACCACTATCCGTACTTCTCCACAAGCTCCGTGATGAAATCCAGCCGGCTGAAGTCCGCGTCGGGCGGAACGTTGTCGCCCATGCCGAGGATGAAACCGCCGCCCTTGCCGTATTCGAGCGAGTCGCGAACCAGGCGCTCCAGTTCGTCAAGGGAGAATCCGTGGCACAGCGCGCACGCTGGAACGCCGCCCTGCACGACAACTCTACCGCGCAGGTGTTTTGCGACATCCTGAATCGTGCAATCGCCCATAGGCGCGGGCGTGAATGCCTCGATGGAGTCGAGTCCCGTATCGGGAATCAGCGGCAGCAGATTGCCTATAGAGCCGTCGTAGTGGCTTTCGTAGAGCTTACCGTATTTGTGGTGGATTTCGGCGGCGCGCCGGCAAAAGGGCACGACGTACTTACGGTAATGAGGCGGGCCGGTCATAGTGTCCATATTGTCCCCCTCGTGGCAGAGCCAAGCCGGACTCTGCGCGATACCTTCGTAGGCCGCCAGGGCCTTTTCGGCCAGAACGTCGAGGATTTCCTCCACCTCGTCGGGATAGTCGGCCAAAAGGTATATTCCATTCACCCAGCCGGCCGCGCCGATCATGAACTCCTGGTAAGGCGTGTACGGCCCGCAGGCCAGAACGATGCCGTCCTCTCCGACTTCCTCTATCATCCGTTCGCACTGGGTATAGTCGAAACTCAGGACTATATCCTCGACGTACGATTTATAAGCGGGCAGGTCTTCGGGTCCCTTGATCATGTGCTCCACAAGGAACCTTGCCCGGCTGAAATCGGGAGCGATTTCGTAGCGCTCGTAGAGGACTCCGCCGGGTGTTTCGTAGGTCAGGGTCTCAACGTCACCTTCGACTGTGGACGATACCCGCACGTTGGGACGCTCGATGCTGTACGTGCCCGCCCTCGCCCAAATGGCCACGCCGAGTGAGCGCGATATGTCGTGATTGCTCATGCCGGCGTACTTCTTCGGCATCGTGCCTTTTACGGTGTTCACGTTGTACCAATGGTCGAAGTTGACGGCCCACGGTATCTTGTCCGGGATCTTTCCGGCGAGGGCTGTCTCGTAACGTTCTCTCTGGGTCATTATGGCGGTCCTCGGGGTATCAGTTATTGAGGGGAGGTCCTCTCCTAACCCTTCTGCTTCGCAACGCACGACTCCTCCGACTCCTTCGATAGCGGAGTTTGAAACCGCAGAACACAGATGAACACGGACGGGATAGCTTTCAGCCGTCAGTTGTCAGCTTTCGGCCACAGGCTTCTTCCACTATTACCGGACTGGAGATCGCGATTCCGGAACCCTACAAACCTACTCCGACTCCTCCCAAATGTGGTATAATCCAACTGGCAGTCTATGTTACTACCGCAACGGTCGCAGTCGATCCGCGGGAGACTTCCATCCAGCGTGGGCCAACACAGCCTCCGATGACGGCAGGCAGCCAAACTTGCAGCGTTGCAGGATTTGAAATGCCGATGGCCGGCGTACGGAGGAAACCCAAATGGCTATCTGCGACGACTGCGCGCATAGGCGACATTGCACCTTTCCGCGCACCGAATCCACACGTTTCTGCGACGAACATGATTCGTCCGAGCCTCAGGTCGAACAGGTCGAGTGGGATTTGAGCGCCATGCTCACCGATTGGGGGTACAGGGCGCAAGAAGCCTGAAATCAACCGTGTCTGGTTCGCCGTTCAGCGCACTCAGCGCTCAGAACTCTACTAGTCCTCTTCAACGAGCACGAAGGACTGCTTCGGGGCTCCGCAGCTTGGGCACGCTTCGGGCAGAGCTTCACGTTTCGCCTGCACGTAACCGCATTCCGTGCAGCGCCAGATCAACTCCAGGCCGCGCGCGTCCAAACCCTGCCCGGCGCGGCGCTGCCTCAGCGTCTCTTCCCGCAGCCGCTCGACGTACTGGACGACCTCGGAAAGCTGCTCCTCCGGCAGGTCCTCCAGATCCTCGCACAACTTCTCTCTGATCGACGGCTGTTGCCGCATACCGATACCTCCAGTCCGCGACTCGCGCGCCCCTTTCACCTGTACAGTACCAAATTCAAGCAGAGGTGAAACGCAAACTCACCGCCATTGTATATAAGGGTTCTGGTTAGCCCTTGGTTAGCCCGGATTGTTCATAGGCGGACCGAACCAACAACTAGCCACCCTCCCCACCCTCCTCCGGCAGCAGCGCGCCAACGAGCGCTCCGGCGATCAAGCCCTGCAGCGGAGGCGCGCCCACGCGGCTTGGCAGCAACACCGCCGACAGCGCAATCGACCCGATGAGCGCGCCCAGCGCCGCTCGGACCAGCCTTCCGCTCGCGATCGCCCTCAAAGGAATCGTGAGGCCCGCGCCCAGCAGACCTCCCGCGAGCGTATGGGTCACGATTTGCCGCATCGGGTAGAAACCGGGAAGCTGTTGGACAACGATATTGAGCCCGCCCACGACGGCCGCGGCGCCGAGGATTGCCGACAGTACCGTGCCGCCGTCCCGGCTACGGAAGAACGGACAGTCGGCGGGCCGCTCGTGTGTCGTGGCAAACGAGACAACGAGAGCCACCAGCGCGCCGACACCCAAGACGTGCGCCAGTCCGCCATAAGTCAGGCGCGCGCCAGGGGCAAGAAACCGCATCAGCACGTTGTACACCAACCCGCTGGCGATCGCCCCCACGAGCGCGGAGAATACCAGCCTGATCCATCTTACATCGGCCGATGTTCGCACATACCAATCAACCAGGAGCCCTATACCGCCGTAGACGAGTATCGCGATCGCGGCGGAAAGCGCAGCCAGTCTCCAACTCGCCAGCAGTGCGGCGACCACTTCCGTTTTGAGCGGGATGGGCCCCCACAGGTGCAGGGGCACCAGCATAAACGTAAGAAACCCCAGTGTTGCGGCGAACAGCGGCCCGCGGTTTCTCCAGCGGACCGCCGCGACAATCAGCGCGGTCATCATAAGCAGCACAATCAGGACCACGTTTCTGTTCCTCCTTGTCAAATTCCGGCGCGGCCACAAACCGGTAAATCTACCTGGCTCACTGGCGCTGTTCTTGAACCCATGTTAATTGACGAACAATCCGTTCGCACAACTAGAAAGGGGAGCGCAGTGGGTTACAAGATCAGTCCTGAAAGCGCCCTTTTGGCCGCAATCTGTATAGTCGATATGGTTCTAACTATTACTCTAGTTAAGTTTCGCCTTGCGGTGGAGCAAAATCCTCTAATGGCCGCCTGCTTGAGTAAAGGCGTGTTGACTTTTGTGGCAATCAAGATACTGAGTTTCACTCCATTTATCATCGTGGCCGAACTGCATAGAAGGCGCAATCCGGCTTTCGTGCGCGCCGCCACGAGGATGGCCATATTCCTCTACCTTGGCATATACACAGCAATCCTGGTCCGTGTAAACTTCCTGGCATAGGCTCAGTTCTGAGTTATGAGTACCGATCCTTCGGTAGCAGAGCGACAGCGACGCTGCCGAAGGACGCAAGTCCGACTCTTTCGTCGAGTAGACGCCGGGTATCCCTGTGTTGCGGGGACACCTCGACGCCCCTCACGGAACCGGACGTGCGGTTTTCCCGCATCCGGCTCTTCAACCAGTCTCACCGCGATACGTCCGGGCAGTAGCGGTTATGGTATATCCTTGGACGCGGCAGAGGGTGACGCTCAAGATAGGTCGAAAAGCTCGGCCAGTCGAAGCTGCGCCTTTGGCTACGGCGGTTTAGCCACTTGTAGACCATCCGCACTACTGCGTAGTGGTACCGCTCTACGCCTCGGTAGTTCCCACTTATGCCGTAGTACTGATAGTGGCCCTTCAGCTTCAGCGCGAGTTTCGGCCACCACTCCTTTGTCGGCAGCGCGCTCCGGCTCACCAGGCCATTGAAATCTCTGCCCCAGCCTGCCTGATACCAAAACGGTCTCTGCCGCGTCAATATGATCAGGAGGAACGGAGATGAAGAGTATGTTAAACACCAAGGGTTTCATCACCACAATTGCGTTCCTGATCGCCGCGGCGCTTCTCGTGCAGATCAGCGGCTGCGGAGGAGGAGGCGGCGGCAGGACACTGACTGTGTCGGGTGCAGTATCCGACGTGGAGGGGAATCTCGTGCCTGACGCCAGGGTCACCATATCAAGCGGCGGCAGCGCGGCCAAGACGAGTTTCAACGGAGCCTACAAGCTGACCGCGGCCCAGAGCGGCTGGCAGACTGTTACGGCTACCGCGGTAATCGACGGCCGCACCTGGCGCGGAACTCAAGCGGTCCAGGTCTTCGCCAGTGGGCCGACGCTGAATGTGAACGTCGTCATCGGCCAATTCGACAAGCTCGGGAGTCTGGCGGGCCGCGTGCGGGACGTGAGCGGATTCGGCATCGACGGCGCGCGAGTCTTCGTTTCCACCACGTACGGCTCATTCGTAGACCTGACTGACGCTGACGGCGATTATCGCATCAACAACGTCCCGGCGAGCGTCAAGGTGGGCGGGGTGGATCAGACCATCAGCTACACGATGACGGCTTCCAAGCTGGGATTCTCCAACCAGACGCGCGCCAAAGACGACGGGGACAATGACATAACGGTAGACGCCGGATCAACCACCACAATCGACTTCGTGATAACAGCGACAGAGGGAAGCGTCGTTCCAACCCCGGCCGACTGGACGATCGGCGTGACGGCGTGGACCTTCCCGCAAACGGTTACCCGCAGCCCAGGGGCCTACAACGCGATACGAGCGAAGGTGTCGTCCAAGCTCGCCCGAGCCCTGTTATCAAAGACTGTAACGCGGGCGCCCGCCCCAGGCTCGCTGATCGAGATCGACGTGACCTGGTTCGAGAGTTGGAATGCCTTCCTGCAGGGCAGTCCGCCCGACAACCTGGCCGGGTTCTCCATCTACCGGAGGATCGGATCCCAGCCCACCGGCGTGAGCGACAGGATATACTTCGACCGCCAGCCGCTTCTGACGGATTTCTTTGACACGAGCTCCGATCTGACGAGCGGGCAGCAGTATTTCTACAGGATTAAGGCCGTAAACACAAACTACCTCGATGACAACGGGAATTTCGTTCCGGAATCGGAAAGCGTGTTCAGCGATACGGCGTCCGCCACACCGCTCGACCAACTCCAGGAGATCACGCCGTTTGACGATGCGACTGAGAGCACGCTGACGCCGGTGGTCTTCTCGTGGATGCCGCTTGGCGGGGCCGGGTCGTACAAGGTGTTCGTCTATGACCAGTTCCCGGAGATGATCGACTCCGGCATAAACGAGCCGTTCCCGGACCAGGTGGTCCAGCCAATCGCTGAGATCGACGCCGGGAGCGCCACGTCCGCGAGCGATCCTGGTCTCGCGCTTATCCCGGGCAGGACGTATTATTGGGTGGTCATCGCAGCCGACACACTCGATTTCAATTCCGCAAGCGCCTTTTCCATTGGAGAACTCCGGAAGTTCACGGCCCAGTAGGGCGGCCCGACTCAAAAGCGGAACAATAACACCTATGAGCCAGTCTGATGAGTGGAGGGCGTAACGTCCTCAACGGCGCGTACGCGCCTCAAAAAAAGGTTTCGTTAAGTTATGAGTTTCCTGCAAGAGAATCGCCGCGTGATCCGCACAACCATCCTCGCCACCGTTTTACTCCTTGGAGCGTTCATCCTGACCGGCTGCGGAGGCGGCGGCGGTGGCGGCGGTGGCGGTACCGGCACGGTGATCGGTCGAGCGGTGGAGAACTCCGCGGACTCTACACCGATCGAGAATGCAAGGATCACGGTGAGCGGGAGCAGCAACTTTACATTCACAAATGCCCTCGGCCAATTCTCGTTGACCGCGCCGGCGGGCACAAGAACGATAACAGCCTCGGCAACCGGGTTCGCCAACAAGAGCGTGATGACCGACGTCACCGCGAATATGACAACCAACGTGGGCGATCTCAGGATGGATGACCAGCCTCCTCCTCCACCCGGCCCATGAGGCTGAAAGAGGCTTGCGAACGACCGCATTCGAGCGCGCCGCGCGCTGATCCCGCGTTAGCGGGACATGCGCGGCGCGCTTTATTATTGCGGCTCCAGGCCGTATAATGACGTGGGCAGTCCTGATTTACGAAAAACCATGAGAAAACTCGCGGGTCCTGCCATAGCGGTCGCGATGGTCGCTCTCATCGCGGCAAGCTTCATCTGGCTGAAGGAATACCGGCCGTTCGGCCGCGTGGAGCAAGTCCCGAGCCTGCCAAACGTCGGGTTGAGATTGGAAGGCGCGGAGCTTGCGGGCAGATCGCATGGCAAGAAAGCCTGGCGGTTCAAGGCAAGATTGGTCGAAGTCAGCCGGGATCGGGCCAATACGACTTTCACTGACATCACAAGCGGCACGGTGTATGACAACGAAAAGCCCGTAGCAAGATTGAGCGCACGCAGGCTGACGTACAATTCTTTCACTAAGGACATAGCCGCGCAAGGACGGATTGCGCTGAGCGCGAATAAGCTTTCCGTCAGGACGGATTTGCTTACCTGGAGCGCGATGCAGCGAAAACTGACGTGTCCGAACCGCGTCATAATGGATATGGGCGCGGGCAAAGGCTCAGCGGAAAGCCTGACGGCGGACCTCGCCAATGACGAGATGATCATGAAGAAGGTGAACCTGACACTTCCGGCGGAGGAAGCACTGCCGCGAACGCTGAGATGAGACGGATGAGATTCCTGACAAATTACAAATATCCGGCGCTGGTGCTGGCTGCTTTAGCGGCCTTACCTGTGGCGAAGCTTATAGCGGCTGAAGAACAAAAACAGCCCTCGCAGCCTGACTACAAACTGGTAAACGTGAAGGCCGACGTGCTGAAGCGGAACTGGGGGCAGAAGAAGACGGTTCTCCTCACCGGAAATGTGGTCATAACGCAGGGAGACACGGTCCTCAAGTCGGACAAGATCGAATACGATGAGGAGTCCCAGATCGCAAAGTCTCCGGGACCACTGACCATCTCGGACCCCGAAGCGGACATCAGCGGCGCCTCCGGCGTCGCCTACCTCAAAGAGCGGCGGGGATTGGTGGAAGGCGCCGTTAAGCTCGTCGTGAAGCCCAAGCGCAAGGATACTTCCGACGGCAAGCCCTCTGAATGGAAGGATCCCGCCACTATCACCTGCGACACGCTCGAATATCTGTACAAGGTCAAACAGGCCACGGCCGCCGGGCATCTGAAGATGCTGCAAAAAGACAGGACGGTGACCGCTGAGAAGGCCGTATTCATGGTAAAACAGGAGTTGATGACGCTGACCGGCGACGTGAAGGGAAGCGACGAGAAGGGTCAAACGGTCTCCGCGGGAGGCAAGGTGACGGTCTCCTTGAAGGAAGGCGACGAATGGATGGAGATCGAGCAAGCCACCGGGACCTTCAAGGTGAAGTCGGAGGAAGAAGAGCCAGAGAAGGCATCTCCGGCGCCTGCGCCAGCGCCTGAGGTGAGGAAGTGATAGCTCAATGCTTATTCCGGCGCGCGTTGCGGGAACTGGCCTCGACGATATTCGATGACTTGGTTGCACAACGCCGTTCCCGCAGGATATGGAATCCGCCAACTCCGCAACCCTATGAACCTACGAACTTACACACCTACAAACCTATGAATCTATGATCACACTGAACGGCACAGGAATATGCAAGGGAGTCGGAATAGCAGAAGCCGTAGTCATATCCGGCCCAGGACTTGAGTCCCTGCCGGATGAGTTGGTCCGGCGCGGGATCCAGGCTATCCGCCGCGGCGAGCCGGAGTCGGAGCTGCCCGCGGTCGTGATCATTTGCGACTCATTGGCAAACAGTTCGGATTTCAGGCTGCCCGGCCTGAGAGTGGCAGCCTTGGCCGCCGAATCCAACGGCGATTCCGGGCCCTTTTGCGAGGCCCCGAGCGTCGCTGGGGTTGACGACCTTCTACGGAATGTCGCCGGGGGGGATATGGTCATCGTCGATGGGACCCAAGGAATAGTGCATATCGACCCCGACGCGGAAACCCTGATGCGGTACCAGAACCTGGAAGGACACGAGAAGAAGCGGCGTGTTTTTCTGGGATCCGCGCACTTGCCGGCTGCGACGCAGGACGGCCGGACGATCCTCGCGCTTGCTACGATCACGCGCGCAGCGGACTCGGCGGCCGCGCTTGTCGAAGGGGCAGACGGTATTGTACTCACGCCGTCGGCCGTGGACGAGTTCGCCGGCGAAGATTGGGCCCGGCTCTGCGATGAGTCGGGCGGCAAGGCCATAATGCTCCTTTCGGCGCCGGACGACGACGCGTTTGCGAACCTTGTAGAACATGCTCTGCCGCTGCAGATCACGATTGCAGCGCCGCTCGGACAAGAGCGCCGCATTGCGGAGCTGCGGGAGTTGATGGCCCGACTTTCCGACGAACTGGCCGACCGGGGACTGGACGCCTCGGAGGTCGCATTTGGCGTCGTTGTGGACGCGGCATCGGAATACGAGGATGGCTACGCGGCGGTTTCCGCATCAAGACTGGTAATAGACGCCGGGTCCTGCGACGCAAGCCTCACACAGTCGGAGCTTTCAGGGTGCATTCGCGCCGCGATGTCCGCCCGTGCGTCAGATGCGCGCGAGTTAGAACCCGGAGATCCGGCATTTCAGGCGGAAATCCCAACGACAATACTCCTTGGCCTCTCGATAGACTCCGTGCGATATCTCGCGACCGCGGGCGTTGACTCGGTCGCCGTGCCGCTCGGCCTTGTCGCGGCGACCAAAGACCTCGTAAGGTCGATCCGTGCCGAGGATTGACGCCATTTCTTTGACCTCACCCCAGCCCTCTCCTAGAAGGAGAGGGAGTTCCGCAAGCTGGTGGCTGACGGCTGATAGCTGAAAGCTGACTCCTGAAGGCGTCCAGTTTTTCTGATTTCTGGCATTCTTCTCAGGCTTCACCGCTCCCTTTATGTGGCAGAAACACAAAGGAGTTCATACTCCCGCGTTGTCACGCTTGCAGGGAACCGGCTTCGCTGAAATCCGCCGCGCTGAAGCGCCAGGCCAGTCTCAAGTCCGCGCGTTATTAACCGGAGACCGGCGCTTCTCGATGCTCGCCGTTCCCTGCCGCGCCGTTTGGCTTACCGGAGACCGAATCCGTCAGTCCCGCTCACAATTCGGCAGGTGTGGGGGGACCCTATGATCAAACGCATCGCAATCGTCTCGGCGCTCGTTGCCCTTCTTGGGCCGCCGCTATCCAGCGCGCGCGCCGCGCCAGCGCCCGGCTACGCGCTCGGCCAGATACTGGTCAAGTTCAAGCCGGGGACCTCCGCTTCCGTGAAGGCGGCGGTTCACAGGAAGAACAGGACGCGGGTTTTGCAGGAGATCCCGAAGATCGGGGTGCAGAAGGTGACCGCCAGGCCGGGAACCGAGATGGCCCAAGTCAGGCGATACGCGGCAAATCCGAACGTGGAGTTCGCGGAGACGGACACCCTGATGGATCCGGCTGAAGTCATCCCGAATGATCCATACTATATGTACCAGATGGGGCTCAACATCATCGGCGGGCCTGCCGCGTGGTCGATAACCTCCGGCTCGCCCAGCGTGATCATCGCCATACTGGACACTGGAGTAGACACCTCTCACCCGGACCTTGCCCCAAACATCGTCAGCGGATGGAACGCTTTCGACAATAACGCCGATACGACGGACATTCTGGGACACGGCACGCTTGTGGCAGGGACTGCAGCCGCGCGCGGCAACAACGGCGTGGGCGTGTGCTCGGTCGCGTGGAACTGCAAGATTATGCCCATCCGGGTGAGCGATCTGGATGGTTTTGGCTACGCGTCAGCAATGGCGGCGGGGCTGGTCTGGGCGGTAGACCACGGGGCCAGGGTCGCCAACATCAGCTACGCTATGTCGAATGTCGCTTCGCTGAGCGTGGCTGAGCAGTATTTTCAGGAGCGAGGCGGCGTGATTTCCGTCTCCGCGGGAAATTCTTCCTATTTCAACCCTTCACCGGACGACCCGTACGTCTTGACAACGACCGCTACCACTGTCAGCGATCAGATCTACTCCTGGTCCAATACGGGCAATAACGTGGACTTGGCCGCGCCCGGGGGCACATTCAGCACCTGTAGAGGCGGCGGATATTCCGATGTTGGCGGCACTTCCATCTCAGCGCCTGTCGTAGCTGGGGTTGCGGCCCTGGTTATGTCGGTAGACCCGAACCTCACGGGCCCGCAAGTGCAGGATGTTTTGAGGCAGTCCTCCGATGATCTTGGCGCTGCGGGTTGGGACCCGCAGTTCGGCTGGGGCCGGGTGAACGCGGCCCGCGCAGTCGAACTCGCGCTGCCCGCCGGAGGCTCAAGCGACACCACATTGCCCATCGTGGCCGTCTATGAACCCGGTGACGGCAGCGTTGTTGCCGGGGCCGTGACGGTGACGGTCAGCGCGTCGGACAACGTGTCCGTGGCTTGCGTCGATCTGTACCTGGATGAGACCCCGGTGGGCAGAGACACGCTGGCGCCGTACGATTTCGAGTGGGACACGCTGTCGTCACCTAACGGGGGGCACACACTGCGGGTGACCGCTTCGGATGGCGCAGGCAACATATCGCAAACGGAGTTATCCATCCTGGTGAGTAATCCCACGCCCGATACGACGCCGCCCAGCGTTCAGATCATCTCTCCCGTTGGCGGATCTACCGTGGGATCTACGGTGACCGTGACCGTCAGCGCCGGCGATGATGTCGACGTCCGGAAGGTCCAACTGTACGTAGACGCCCGCTTGACAGCCACATCGACCACGAAACCGTTCACGACGAAATGGAATGCAAGGAAGGCGGCGAAGGGGCCACATTCCATAGTATGCAGGGCCTATGACGCGGCTGGAAACACAGCGGACTCGTCGATTACCGTTTACAAGTGAAACGCCGACCGAGCCGGCCAAAAAAAAGACGGCGTCCCGATTATCGGGACGCCGTCTGACGTATTACGCGCCCAGGGGAATTACGGACTGGGCGGATAGATAGGATCGCATGGTTCCGTTGACTGGAACGGCCACCGATTGTTGTTTATGCCATCCAGGGCGGTCTTCAGACACTCCTGATACGCCCGGTTGGGATCGCCTGACGGAGTATACCCGTCAGCGCACAACGCGGCGCTCGCCCAGCCGACGATCTGGTTGATAGTATATGGTCCGGGAACGCCCGATCCACTATAGATGCACGCGCTTAGCGCCGGAGGCAGAACCAGAATGGCGTTGCTGTTCAGACCTTTGTACCAGACATCAAGCTCCGTCGCCGCCAACTGCGCTGACAGCATGTAAGCCATGTTGGTGGCGGTTGCGTTGAGTATCCAACTCCGGAACCCGCTGTAGGCGGCGCTGAAACGCGGTGTGCAGATAGTGCCGGAAATCGGCAACGCCGGGAACGGCACATTGTAGTCCGTCCCGTTCGCCCTCCTCAGACACAAGCTGGAAAGTCTCGTCCGCCACGTGTCGTACGTCACGTCAGCAGCGGTGCGACAAGGTATGTCGTTTGCGGCAAGGACCGCCTGGCCGTTCTTGTTGGACCAGAAGCCGAGCGTGTACCCTCCGCTGGGCTGTGTCACGCAGATATTGTAGAAGTTGAGACCGTAGACTCCATCCAGGTCGTCGATCCCCTGCCAGGACTTTTCAGCCGTAGCCACAGCCTCGCCGCCGGGGTTCGTGCTGCCGGGAATTGGTCCTGTCTGGATCCAACCTGCCGGTCGGACCTCGCGGGCGGTGAACGCCGCGCCCACGGGCACCAACGCAGACCATGAGCCGTCGGCCTCGGTGATAGTGGTCACATCACCGCTCAAGTCGAAAATCGTCCAATGGACTTGAATCCTGAAACCTGCGATGGGCGGCTCACCTACGTCGAAACTGCCGTTCATGTTCAGGTCACGGAACTTGACGCCATATATACCGCCACTAGGTATGCACACCACTTCAATCGTGAACTGGCACGAACTGCTGTTGCCGCACTCGTCGGTTGCGATCGCGTACACCGTAGTGGATCCGCTGAATGTATCGCCGGAGTGCACTTCAGGGCCGTCAATCGCGTCTCTTCTGTATACGATGGTAACAGGGCCGCCGCAGTTGTCGGTGGCCGTGGCCTTAAACTGGATCTCGGCGCTGCACGGCTCGCCGATAACTCTTCTCACTATGTTCGCCGGGCATGTTATAACGGGCGGTGTTGTGTCCGCGGTCCACGTCACGGTGCGGGAAACAGGCGTCGCCGCGTTGCCACAGGCGTCAGTCACATTCCACGTTCTGGTCTGTGACCGTCCGCAGCCGTCTTCACTCACCGTCCCGTCCGATGGAATCGGCCTCACGTCACCGCAGTTGTCAGACGCCGTCGCCGTGCCGAGGGCAGCGTCGATAGCCGCCGAGGAAGGATTGCAGC
>JAUSGG010000037.1 GCA_030649165.1 Armatimonadota bacterium | reverse complement strand
CTGAGGACTATGCGTGGAGCAGTGCGGCTTTCCACCTGGGGCTGCGAAATGACAAGCTATTGCGGAGCAAGACCCAGTGGGGCGAGCCGGTAGAGGACTGGCGCAGGGAACTGGAGGACTTCCAGGACGAGGAAACGGTCCAGTTGCTGAGGACCAGAACGCAGTGCGGCTTTCCGTGCGGCGACGAAGCATTTGTGCGGCGATTGTCGCAAGCCGTCGGTCGGCCGCTACTGCTTCGGGGAAGAGGACGGCCGAGGAAGTGGTAGAAAAAAGGCTCCGTCCCCAATACTCCCAATACTCCGCCGTGCGATTCGCCAACTCCACATATGCGAGTTACGCCTGGTATACGCTCGGCAGAGCCCATCACTCGGACAGGAATCATGGTAAGGCGGGCCTTGCGTACGAGAAAGCCCTCAAGTGGAAGGGGTTTCCACTTCGCGACGAATTACTCTACAACCTTTCGACCGTCCACCTGAAACAAGCCAATGTCGCCAAGGCGAAGGAATATCTGGCCATTCTTAAGACCGAGTATCCGGCCAGTAAGCTAGCAGCATCGATTGATCGGCAGATTAGCACAGCAGAGAAAGAGAAGTAGAGCGCAACTGCAAGCTTGCGAGGAATAAGGGGAAGCAGGACACATGAAACACCCTATCAAGATGCTGTTACTCGCGGCTAGCGCCGCAACGTTCCTTCTCGTTACGCTTCCCGCCTATGCGCAAAGGCTGGGCGGCTTCGAGGAACTCGGACTAGAAATAGAGGCCCCATCTGCTCGTATTCTTCCGATGGAGGCCGTCCCTCTGACCGTCACCCTTCGTAACAGACAGGATCATCCCGTGGTCGGACACGAATTCCTTGATAGTCCCTACCTCAAGGTATATCTGGCTCCAGAGGGGGCGCCCTTCGCCCAAGTAAGGGTGTACCCGGGACTCGACAGCTCCGTCATCATGCAAGAGGTACAGATGCCCATCGGCTATAAGCTCTCTCACGACGTCGTGTTATGGTATGGGGAGACGCAAGAGGGCGAGGGCAAGGCTATGTTTCCTCTGCCTGGCTCTTACCTGCTAAAGGTGGGTCTGTCCAGCGTAGACTACAAGACATCAATAGAGTCGAATACTCTGACTATCAGAGTCGTGACACCCACAGGTGCGGACTCCGCTGCGTGGGCGTGCCTGAAGCAGGAATCTGCGGGAGACCAAATCGATTCCTTTCTCTTTTTCGTGCCCTCGGCGCCTGACAGACGGGCGGAACGGAGGCGGAAACTGGAAGACTTCGCGTTACGATTCTCCGCTTCCAAATACGCAGCTTATGCTTGGTATACGGTCGGTCTAGCCTGCTGCTCCAAGAGCGATCGCGACGCGGCTGGCGCCTCGTATGAGAAAGCCCTCAACCGCAAGGACTTTCCACTGCGGCACGAATTGCTCTACCGGCTTTCCAGCGTCTACCTGACGCAAGGCGATATCCCGAATGCAAAGCGTTACTTGTCCGTGCTTAGGTCCGAATATCCGAGCAGCAACCTAATAGCGTCTGTTAGTCAGGACATTAGCACGGCAGAAAAAGCGAAGTGATCTTCCGGGAATAAGTGCACGGAGCCTTTTTGAACTGTAGCGGGAACTTGACTGCCTCAGCCGTCGCGTATAGCATATAGACTATGTCCACGCAGAAGACAGTCGCTAAGGCTGCCGGGTTGATGATGGCAGCGATCCTCCTCAGCCGCGTTCTCGGCCTGGTTCGGGAAATGGTAATCAGTCACAAGTTCGGACAAGGCGCATTAGTCGACGCGTACGGCGCCGCGTTCAACCTGCCCGATCTTCTCTACTTCTTCCTGTCCAGCGGCGCGCTCAGCAGTGCGTTCATACCGGTTTTCGTTGAATATCTTCACACAAACAGAGAGCGTGACGCTTGGCGCATATTTAGCGCGGTCGGCTGCCTCATGGCAATCGGGCTGGTAGGAGCTGTTGTCCTGACGGAAATCTTCGCGCACCCGTTAGTCGCTCTTGTCGCTCCGGGTTTTCGCCACGATCCCGAGATGCTGCAGAGGACCGTATTCCTCACCCGCATCGTTCTTCCGGCGCAGCTATTCTTCTTTCTCGGCGGTCTGATGATGGCTACGTTGGAGGCCAGACAGCGGTTCACGGCGAGAGCCCTGGGGCCGGTCATCTACAACGTCGGTATCATCTTCGGGGCGGTGGTCCTCTCCAGGTACATTCGCACGGACCAAGGCATATCCGCCCTGTGCTGGGGCGCGGTCGGAGGGGCCTTTGCGGGAAACGTGCTCCTATCCTACTTCAGCCTGCGGCGCGCGGGCTACCAGTTCATTCCGAATCTGAACCTGCGCCATCCCGGAGTTGTGCAAGTCGGCAAGCTGGCCCTCCCCGTGATGCTGGGGCTTTCTCTGCCCCAGATCGATGTGATTATCAACCGCTCCTTTGCGTCGCTGCTGCAGGACGGTTCGATTGCCGCTCTGAATTACGGCAACCGGCTCATGCAGGTCCCGCTGGGCGTATTCGCCCAGGCGGCTGCCGTAGCGTTCTTTCCGACACTGGCCGCTCATGCCGCCGCGCGCAGAATGACCGACCTGCGGTCCAGCCTGAACCTGGCAATTCGAGGAATATTCTTCCTTACAATCCCTGCCTCGGTGTTCATGATGGTCCTGGCAACGCCCATCATCCGGGCCGTATATCAGAGCGGCGAATATAAGGCCGCCGACGCGCTCGTGGCCTCTCCGGCTCTTCTTTTCTACTGCGCCGGAATATTCGCGTGGGGAGGGCAGGCGATCATCTCACGGGGGTTCTACGCGCTTCAGGATACGCTGACGGTCATCATAGTGGGAAGCATAATGACCGCCATCTTCATCCCGCTGAACTATGTTCTGAAGGATGCAATGGGCGTCGGAGGACTTGCTCTGGCGACGTCGATCGCCGCGACCCTGCACATGTTCGCGCTGATGTTCCTGCTGCGGAAGCGCATCGGCGGTCTCGGCTCCAAGAGGTTGGCCGTCTCGACAGGCAAGATACTACTGTCTTCGGCCGCGCTTGCGGCTGTGTGCTGGGCGGCAAAATCAGCCATTGCGCAGACAACTGATATTACCACACGTTCCGGCGCCGCGAAGGTAGTTTTCGCCTCGATGCCGGCCGGTCTGGTAGTCTACCTTATTATGATGTGGCTGCTGCGGTCGGAGGAGATGAGCTTTTTCGGCTCGATGTTGAAAGCTCAGTTGGGGAAGCGAACGGTGGGCGAGGCGGAGATCGCAGAGGAAGCCGAAGCCGGCGCCATGCTTGAGTGAACGGTGAACAGTGAACGGTGAAGAGTGGACAGTGAACAGTAACCGGCCGCACCACGCGGCCTCATAGCCATCAGAACCCTGAAACCCTTCCCTATGGGTTCACGCAGTAGAAGACCACGTCGCAAGGGGCCTCGTGGCAGAAGGTCCCCATGACTTCGTAGCGGCTGCCCTCCTGTGACATCTCCTCTTTGAAGTAGGCGAGGATAACCAGGTCAGGTTTGGTGTCGGCGGCAAATCTCGCCGCGCCTTCCACGACGTCCCTGGCCCTGGTCGTGCGTTTGCGAACGGTTACGCCGCGCCGCCTGAGCGCCTTTTCGGCCTCCGCCAGATTGTGCTGGGCTTCCTGCTCCTGTTCGGGCATCGGCGCTCCAAGAGGAAGGTTCCTCGGCACCTGGAGCACGTAAAGCAGATGCGCTTCCGCCCGCCGCGCGACGGCCTCGGACGCCGCGAACGCAAGGGCCTTCCGCCAGGCGCCGAGCAGCGGAACGAGTATCGCCGGTTTCGTGCCGGCGACGGCGGTCGCCGCCCCGCCGGCTTCCAGCGACGCTCTGGCCTCATCTATGGTTGAGGCCAATACGAGCTGCGACCTCACGCCCGGAATCCTTCGGATCTCTGCCAGGATCGGCTCGGAGAATCCGCATACGATCACCCGCGCGCTCTGCGCCTGGATGAAGTTGCTCGCGTCCATGAACGTGTGCGCCCCGGCCTCCGAAATGTCGGTCAGGCCGCTGGCGTCGATGATCACCCCACCCGGATGATCCGCGAGCAGGAGGCTTACCGCCGCTTTAATGGCGGGCCACTGGTTTTCCGCCAGCGATCCTCTGAGTCTTATTACGTCACCCTTGGTTTGTATGATCATGTTTCTATACCGCTTCGGATATCTCCAGGTAAGATACCTGGAGGGATAGAATAGAATCATCGCTCCAGATAGTACCGTACGTTGGTGGTGACTATGTTCCGCCGGAACAACAACGCGAACTTAAGCAAAATCCCCGACTGGTTGTGGAGCAGCTTGTGCCACCACTTTGCGGGGACGAACTCCGGTATCACTACCGTTATTACGCAGTTCTTGCGCTCGCGTTTGGCTTCCTCCAGGTACTCCAGGATCGGTTGCATCAGCGACCTGTACTGGGATTCCAGCACGACCAGCGGGATTCCTCCGCCCCACTGCTCCCATCGTTCCATCATGATGGCTGTATCTACGGGATCGGATTCGACGTGGATGGCGCGGACGTCGGGCGAGAGCGTTTTCGCGTACTCCAGCGCGCGCAGTATGCCCCGGTGGATCGAGGGCGTGAGCACGAGAACTGTGTTGCTGACGGGCGTGAAACGATCCTCGGGCGTCAGACGGAGCTGGTTACCAAGATCGATGTAGTGCTGGTGGATTTTCGAGAAGACGTATACGAAGATGGGGATAAGCAGGACTACTATCCAGGCGCCTTCGACAAATTTGGTGGCGGCTATTACGATCGTCACGAGTCCGGTCGTAACGGCGCCGACGAAGCTGATCGCCGCGCTGCGCTGCCAGCCTCGTTCTCGAATCCGGTTGGAATGCTTGACCATACCCGCCTGCGAGAGGGTGAAAGACAGGAAGACGCCGACGGCATACAGTGGGATCAGCAAGTGAGTGTCACCCTTAAAGGCGATTACGAGCAGAGAAGCCAGGAGCGCGAGCAGTATGATCCCGTTGGAGTAAACCAGCCGGTCGCCGACGTTGTAGAGCTGTCTCGGAAGGAACCGGTCGCGCGCCATTATGGAGGCGAGCCTCGGGAAGCCGGCGAAGCTGGTGTTTGCGGCAAGAACCAGTATCCCGGCTGTTGCGAACTGAATAAGCATGTAGAACCATGCCATACTGGGCTTGTTGAATACCGCGCGGGCTATCTGTGAGACTACTGTCTGATAGTGCGGATTGGGCGTACCGTCTTTGAAAGTCATGTGGGAAGGCACGACGTGCCCGGCGTGAGCCAGATAGCTCACGCCTAGGAACATGATTCCGAGGATAACGGCCATCCAGGTCAGCGTGGTCGCGGCGTTTTTGGCCTCGGGCGGGCGAAAAGCTGGGACGGCATTGCTGATGGCCTCGGTTCCGGTCATTGCGGTGCAGCCGTTTGAAAATGCCTTCAGGATTAAGAAGAGCCCGAGTTCCGGGATTTCTTTCCTAGCCAGCCCGGCGCTTGCCGCCTCAAATCCCACCGTGAGTTCTTTGTAGATGCCGGCGCCGATAAGCGTGAACATGCTTGCTATGAAGATGTAGGTAGGCAGCGCGAACAGCAGTCCCGATTCTCTGGCTCCCCTCAGGTTTCCCAAAGCGACCAGCCCTATGAATCCGAGGCAGAGTTCGACGCGGTATACCGCCATGTGCGGATAGACGGACACGATGGCGGCCACGCCGGCTGCGATGCTTACCGCAACCGTCAGCGTGTAGTCTATGGTGAGCGCGGCGCCGGCGGTGAGGCCGGCATAGTCGCCCAGGTTATCCTTTGCGACAATGTACGCGCCGCCGCCGGATGGGTAGGCGCGGATGGTCTGCCGGTAGGAGGTTGCTACGATGGCGAGCAGGATGACGATAGCCGCGGAAATGAAGACGACCGCGGGCGACTTGACAGTCGCGTTCCCGGCGAGGATGAGCACCAGCAGGATTTCCTCCGTGGCGTAAGCGACGGAGGACAGGGCGTCCGATGCAAAGATAGGTAATGCCAGGATCTTGGGCAGCCGCTCGTGCAGCTCGCGCCACGAGGGCAACGGGCTGCCGAATATGAGGCGTCTGAACGAAAAAGACAAGTCGAAACTCCGGACTGGAAGTCGCGTGACGTATTCCGCGGGACAGCTAACAATGAGAGGTACCGACAACGCGGTACCCCTTTAGGCCGCACGGTTTTCGATTACGGTTGCATTATAAGCGGCAGGCGGGCGTTTTGCAAGACGGACGGTCAGGAGAGTCGAAAGAGTCGAAAGAGTCGAAGGAGTCGAGGGAGGGAGCGGAGTGGGTGGACAGTAAGAACCTAAGAACCTACTTTCCCACGTAGTAACGCACGTTTGTGGTGACGATGTCGTGGCGGAAGAGCAGCGCGAACTTGAGCAGCAGGCCCGATTGGTTGTGCAGCAGTTTGTGCCACCATTTGGCGGGGACGAACTCGGGTATCACCACCGTGACCATGTGCCGTTTTCGCTCCAGCTTGGCCTCCTCCAGGTACTCCAGGACCGGTTTTACGAGAGATCTGTACGGCGATTCGAGGATGACCAGCGGTATTCCTCCACCCCACTGCTCCCAGCGTTCCTGCATGATAGCCGTGTCTATAGGGTCGGTCTCAACGTGCAGCGCGCGCACATCCGCCGCGAGCGTTTTCGCGTACTCCAGCGCCTGAAGGACGCCGCGATGAATGGACGGCGTCAGGACGAGCACGGTATGAGCCACAGGTTCGAACGTGTCTTCAGCCGTTAGCCGCAACTGGTTTCCCAGAACGATGTAGTGCTGGTGGATTTTGGAGAAGATGTAGACGAGAATCGGTATCAGCAGGACGACGATCCAGGCGCCGTGCAGGAACTTGGTGGAGGCGATCACTGCAGTGACGACTCCGGTGGTTACTGCGCCGACGGCGCTTATTACCGCGCTGCGACGCCATCCCCTCTGCCTCAGACGCGCCGCATGTCTGACCATACCTGCCTGCGAAAGCGTGAATGACAGGAATACGCCGACTGCGTACAGCGGGATGAGGCTGTTGGTGTCTCCCTTGAAAAGGACCAGAAGCAGAGCGGCGAGAAGAGCCAGAAGGATGATACCGTTTGAGTAGACCAGCTTGTCGCCGAGGTTGTACAACTGTCGCGGCAGGAACCTGTCCCGCGCCATTATAGAGCCAAGCCTGGGAAAGTCGGCAAAGCTGGTATTAGCGGCGATAATCAGAATGGCGGCGGTAGCCGTCTGAAGCAAATAGTAGAACCACCGCATCCCAGGGATACCAAAGAATACGGCGCGCCCAATCTGCGAAAGCGCCGTTTCGTAACCGGGTGTCGGAAGTCCGGCTTTGGTCAGCGGCTCGATGGGCAACACGTGGCCCGCTCAGGCAATGTAGGTAAGACCAAGGAACAACGTCCCCAGTATCAGAGCCATCCAGACCCACACCCACTTGAGAAGGCCCGCAGGATCAGGAAGATCGGTAGACCGGAGTAAATCTGTTTCGGAATCGGGGCATGCGGCGGAGGAACTACGAAGTGCGAGGTGTGGATACGGTAGATGCCTACAACGACTAGCGTAAGGGCGCTGAGTACAAAAGTGTACGAAGGCACTGCGAACAGCAACCCCGATTCGCGGACGCCCCTGAGGTTAGCCAGCGCAATGAAGGCCACAAGGCCTACGCCGATTTCCACGGTATAAACGCTCCAGCTTGGATTGGCGGATGTTATCGCCGCAACCCCCGCCGCGACGCTGACCGCGACAGTCAACACGTAGTCAACCAACAGAGCGGAGCCGGCTATGAGACCTGCGTGCGTGCCCAGGTTGTCCTTGGCGACAATGTACGCTCCTCCGCCGGAGGGGTATGCGTGAATAGTCTGCCGGTACGAAGTCACAACGATTGCGAACAACACGGCGATCGCGCCGGCAATCGCAATGGACACGCTTCTGGTTAAGAGTACTGACGTGCCTGCCAGCACGAGGACGAGCAGGATCTCTTCGGTGGCGTAAGCGGACGAAGACATTGCGTCGGACGCGAAGACGGGCAGCGCTATTATCTTGGGCAGGCGCTCGTGCATCGCGCGCGCGGAATGCAGAGGGCTGCCGATGAGCAGCCGTCTGATAAAGCCAAACATGCAAACCTCCGGGTTAGGGCTTCACTCGTGGGCGACCAAAAAGTAAGAGGTACCCGTTCCCGCGGTACCTCCTCGTGGCGTAAAACCCGTTGCATTATATGGCGGCGGATACGCATGATGCAAGGGAAACGGGCGATCTTAACAGAATCTTAACGCCGCGCGGGAGGGAAAGTCGGTCGGATCGGTCGGATCGGTCAGATCAGGCGGATTGGACAACCAACAACCATCAACCAAAAAAGTAAGAGTTCAGGAATGGTGATTACCTACCGGCGACGTCATTCCGAGGAACGAGGAATCTGGTTTTTCCGGAGGCACGGTGCGAGAGAAGCAGATTTCTCGACTCCGCTGGCGCTCCGCTCATAAGGAAGCGCCCCGTTTCGGGATTTCCGGGTTGGGACCCGAAGTTGTCCGCTATAGCACGCGTATGGCGCCCAACCCTCA
>JAUSGG010000036.1 GCA_030649165.1 Armatimonadota bacterium | reverse complement strand
CTGAGGACTATGCGTGGAGCAGTGCGGCTTTCCACCTGGGGCTGCGAAATGACAAGCTATTGCGGAGCAAGACCCAGTGGGGCGAGCCGGTAGAGGACTGGCGCAGGGAACTGGAGGACTTCCAGGACGAGGAAACGGTCCGGTTGCTGAGGACCAGAACGCAGTGCGGCTTTCCGTGCGGCGACGAAGCATTTGTGCGGCGATTGTCGCAAGCCGTCGGTCGGCCACTACTGCTTCGGGGAAGAGGACGGCCGAGTCGAGACAAGGAGATATCCGTATGCGAAAACGATATGTTACTATCTTGCCTGTAATGTTGACACTGGCGGTTGCTGGGGCCTATGTTTTGGCGAAAGCCTCTTGTGACGCCACGCCTCCCTATGAGGCAGTGGCAAGTACCTATGTGCTGGCTATGCAGAACAAGGACACTGCGGCTGCCTATTCGTTGCTGGCGGAGGACGTCAAGACCCTGATCACGCCCGATCAATTCCAGGAGTTCGAGGTGAGCGAACTCGGGTACGCCGGGCCAAGGTGGAGAGGGAGCACGATTACCGACGCGGCCGTATCCGGCAGCCGCGCGACTGCGACGGTGCGGGGGCCGACTGGCTTCCCGGGAGCATTGGTCCTGGAGCGCGTCGGCGAAAAGTGGCGTGTCCTCAGCCTAGCTCCTGGCTACTCGCCCCTCGCTCCCGAGGACAGCGACCTGGCGAGCGCAGCTACGGCCATACTCAAAGCTTGGAAAAAACCGAGACTGGGAATCTCTCTACGACTTCGGCCCCCCGGGCGCAAGCAAGCCAAAGAAGCAGTACCATGGCCTGGGCGCGCAGACAGAAAGTGAAAAACGTACCCGTCACTGTGGTCCAGATTTGCGACGACGTACGCGCCGATCCCGCCAGGCGGCTGGCGGTAATCACCATTGTGGAGAAGGCGGACAAGGAAGCATGGCCGTCAGAAGAGGATTACCGGAAGGCTCCCAAGAGAAGTCTGACCCTTGTTCCTCTGGCGCTGAGGAAGGTTGATGGGCGCTGGCTTATCGCGGACAAGCACTATCGGACTACCCCTCCGGCAGAGTAGCGCCGTTAGACCAGAGAGAACGATTCCAATCCCTCCAGGTGTCCTCCACCTGGAGGGAACACCCCTTACCGTCTCGATAGAAAGAGGAACCGCAATGAGATTTGCAAATCTGATTCCCTGTCTGCTCATCGTGGCCTGTTTGGCGATGCCGGCCTGGTCGGAATGCTCCGGGGGGCCGGGGTGTCCGATGTGCGGAGGGCAGATTCTGGCTGAGGCCGGCGGCGGACGGGACTACAGGCGCCAAAGGCCCGCTGTTGAGTCCCGGAGAGGCGGCGATGTTCAGCCTGTATTGTCCCGGTAACGAAGGGAAAGGAATAAGCAATTGCCGCTTCGGCATAACTCCTCGTCTGGAAGCCGGAGTCGGCTACTCCTGGGACAACAGTAAGCTGCTGGGTAGCGCGAACTACCTGATCAGGACGGAAGACGGCAACAGACCTGACGTCACGCTCGGGATAGGCAGCCGTCGGACCGGTGGCTCCGATTCCTCCGCGCTGCTATCCGTCGGCAAATCCTTGAGATTAGAGCAAAGAGCCATTCGGTTGAGTTGTGGTCTGGCCTACACACTGAAGCAATCGGATACCGAAACTATGGACCCGATGAGTATGGAGCCGATGCCCCCTCACAGAGACCCAAAGGCTTCAATCGTGGCTGGAGCGTCGATGACGCTTGGTAGATCGATGGCCGGAGGTCTGCAGTACGACGGCGAGTCTCTCCATGCTATGCTTACGCGGAGAATAGGGACCGCGAACGTGTCTCTGCTGCTGCTTGAGATGAAAGATGTGGGCGTCTCTGTCGGCTATTCGTTTAGCAGTCGCAGCCAGTGAGATGAAAATCCTACGCGGGCGACGTGGAAGGAGCGAAGGCCGGTCTGTTATCGGAGTGAGTTGTCTGCGCCCGGCAGCGCTACGGCGCCGCCAGGCTAAACGTCCACGCGGGCATTCCAGCGCCGGGATTCCCTCCCACGAACTCGCCCTTGTCGTCAACAGCCGTCACGCGCCATTCGTACTCGCGGCCGGGTTGAAGTGATGAGATGTCCATGTTGATCAGGGGTTCGGTAGAGGCCGCCGACGTCATGTTAGTCTTCGAGGAGCTCTCCACGATGCTGAAGCTGTATTTGGCCGCGGACTGGCAGGTAGAACAGGTGAACTCCGCCTTACCGTCGACGGGAGTCACTTTGCCGCCTACGGGTGGGTTCAGGGGGTGCAAGACACGTCCCAATGCCACGTCGGCGGGCTTTCCTTCGGAGCCGTTGGACAGTGAGATGACGTTCGAAGCTCTGTTGAAGTAATCGGGGTTGTCGCCGACGTAGGCGTAGACGCGATATTCGCCATCCGGAAGGCCGGCAAAGGAGTATCTGCCCTCATTGTCAGTAGACGCGGACTTGTCCGCCGGCATGAGCGCGCCCTTCGGGTTAATCAGCCGCAGGCGTACGCCGCCGGTCGGCGCTCCGGCGAACGTAACCCGACCGGTTATGCGGTTATTGCCTCCCTGGGGTCGCTGCGATTGGAGTATTGTCGCGTCAGGTCTGTATCTGTTCGCAGGCTTTGACTGGTGTGGTTGATACCTGGGCGGTCGGTAAACGGTCTGTTGACTTGGCGTCGGCTGAGCGGCCGGCCGGGCGACCGACGCGGTGGTGATATTGGCGACGGGGCGGGCGGTCAAGCCAAACGAATAGCCGAGCGAGTTGCAGACGAACTGCAGGGGAACCATGAACTTTCCGGCCACTATCTTCGGAGGGGCCGGGGCGTCGACCGCCAGCTTGTTGATCATCGTCCGTGCGCTGCCGTTCGTGAACCTGATGGCGATAGCGCCGCTGCGCAGGACCATGGAGCCGTCCCGCCGCGGCTCGACGCGCCCCCAGCCCAGCTTCTCCAGGTCTCGAATCCACACGAGCGTTTGGCCGTCTCGCGCGGAGACGGTCGCCAGGGTCACCAGGCGCCCGTCCACAAGCACAACGGGAGAATGGGCAAAGTCCACGCCGCGCGCTTTCTGGGGCAGCCCCCGTTTTGCGTTCTGAGGGGCGCACGGCGCGGATGGCGCGGCGCAGGCTATCGCGACAGTCAGGAGCCAGATGATTGAGCGCCGGCGGGTCATGCCGTCAGTTCCCCTCCGTGGGCAATATGATTGGCCGAACGTCGTCCTTGCTGGTCGGCAGCACAGCGCGCCCGTGCCCCGTGTCGGGCTCATATCCGGCGGCGCTGGCGTAGACAGTCGGCCTCGCGTTGTCAGGCCGCTCGGGCGAGGCGGCCAAGTTACGGACATTCGGCCCGTGAGTGAAGAGCCGTTCGCGCGCCGGGCGGTGTCGCGGCGCTCGTCTCGACGCGCGCGCCGTCTTCACATTCGTGGCCCGACTCGTCACATCTTCGGACGGTTTCTTCACAACGAAACCGGTGGGCTTGTCGACAGGCGGGGTGGGCCGTGGTTTCGCCGCATTTGGAGCGACGGGTCTGGTCCTCGCCGGCTGTCGATTGTCACGGACATGGTTAGTGACGGGCTCGTCCGCGGGCCTGAACTGCCGCGCGCCGACGAACAACCCGACGACGAACATGCAGACCATCGCCCCGGCGGCGCTGAAGCCTCGCAAGAGCCGCCAGACAGCGACCCGGCGGGCCGACGCCACGCTGTCGCGGCGCACGGCGCCCAGAACAGACCACCGGATTCTCTGCCGATCGACTTCCATTAGCTGGCGGCCGCTGTCCGGGACGCAGGCGATCACCTTTGCCTGCGACTCCGCGTCCGTGCGGCAGATCGCGCATTCGTCCAGGTGCTCCCGGACCCGGCGCATCTCCTCCGGCTTCAGATCGCCGTAAATATAGGCCCCTATTATGTCTTTAACGTGCCGGCGCTTGTTCATAACTAACCGCCCCCTTACTTACCGCCATCTGTTACAATAGGTATTCCGCGCTCCCGCAGCTTGTCTCTGAGCGCCGAGGTTGCCCTGGAGAGGTGACATTTGACGGTTCCTTCGCAGCATCCGAGCGCTTCCGCGATCTCGACGAGAGATAAATGCTCGTAGTGCCGCAGGATGAAAGCCGCCCGCTGCTGTTTCGGCAATTCGCCGACCGCGGAACGGATAACAACGCCCAACTCCGCCTGTTCGGTCGACCACTCCGGCTCGCTGTGCTCCGGACCACGCAACGTCTCCCATTCCTCCTCCGAGAGCGTCCGGGTTTCCCTGCCGGGCCGGCGTTTCCTATCTATGCAGTGGTTGACGCACACCCGGTACAGCCACGCGGCGAGGCTGTTGACTTCTCCAAGGCGGGGAAGAGCTCCGTGGAGCCGGATGAAAACTTCCTGCGTCGCGTCGAGGGATTCCTCGTGGTCGTGGAGCGCCTGCCAGGCGACGCGGTACACGCGGTCCATGTGCAAATCCATGAGCCGGTCGAAGGCCTCGACCTCTCCCGCCCGAAATCTAGCGATCAGATAGCGGTCGTCTTCCACTGGCTGGTCCGGTTTATCTTCAGTCACTGAGCGCCCATATCGGTACTGCGGTCCTTTCAATTGTAGTGACGCAGACCGATGGCGCCGGGTTTACATGGGGTCGGCTCCTGTCCGACAGCGCGCACGAAAGTAGGTGCGGAATGAGGAAACACCCTGGTTAGATAATAGCAGATATCGAAGAGGTTGGGGAAAGCGATGAAGTATGGGCCGTCGATAGCGCTCCGCGCCGGCCAAGGGGATGAAAACGGCTGCGGTCTACCGCGGGGAACTGTCTTCGACGATATTCGATGAGTTGGTTGTATGAGACCGTTCCCGCAAGATAGGTGTCTATTTTCGGGGTAAGTACGGTACATGCCTCGCCGGTACAAAGCTTAGGCGGTCCGGAACTCTCAGTTCAGGACCGCCTTCACATGGGTCTTTCCGGCGCCTAACACACAAGCAGCTTAGCCCAGAGCGGCCTCCGGCTGGATCAATCCGAGTCGGGCGGCTCGGCGAAACGCTTGAACCCTGTTCGACACCTGGAGTTTGTCATATATATTGGCAAGGTGGAAGTCCACGGTACGCTTGCTAACGTACAGCGCGTCGGCAACGTCCTTGCTGGACCGACCTTCGATCACAAGCGACAGGACTTCAAGCTCACGCTTGGTCAGCCGTATCGCCCGGTTTTCGTGGGTCTCGGGTAACCCAATGGCCGCCATATAGATGGTCTCCTTTCCCTGTCGCCGCTCAAAGGTATGTTTCCGTACTTTAACGGGTGTTTACTATGGAGAGGAGAATCATCGGGGGAAAAGTTCGGGCGGAGTTGAGGGTTGAGAGTTGAGTGGAGAGACTGGAAGGAGTGGGGGGAGTTGGAGGGTGAGGGAGCAGGGTGAGGGAATCCCTCCCCGGAGAGAGGGATTCCCTGGCAAATCGCGGGCTACCAGCCCGAGACGGGAATATCGAGTTCTTTCAGCTTGGCGCGGTACTCCTCCAGGCCGGCTTTGGTGACTACGTCAACGCCGGTGTCCAGCTTACGGTCTTTGCTGAACTTCATATCGGCCAGGGCTTTTTCGGCTCCGTCCTTCTTGACCCTGTTGAGAAACTCGACGCTTTTATAGCCCATCATATAGGGACGCTGGCCGACGGTGGCGTCGATGACGCCGGCTTTGATGTACTTCATGTGCTCGCCAGTAGTGTCGAAGCATACAATGTGCACTTTTCCGACTTTGCCCGCGCCTTGGACGGCCCTGGCGCACGCGGGGCCGTTGATCGCGTACACGCCGTAAAAGGCGTTGAGATCGGGGTGGGCCTGCAGCGCCGCCTGGGCGATGCTGAGGGCGTTGGCGCCGTCTTCCTTATCGGCGGCCAGAGATATAACTTTCACTGCAGGAAACTTATGTTTGAGCGCGTCCTCAAAGCCATGCATCCTGTCGAGCGAGTTCTGGGCGCTGAGGGATCCCGTGCTGATGGCCACTTTGCCCTTGCCTCCCAGGATTTTTCCCAGCGTCTCTCCGGCTATGTGGCCCGCGGTGTAGTTATCCGTGCCGATGTAGCCGATGCGCTTCGATTTGGGCGCGTCGGTGTCCAGTGCGACGCTTGGGATGCCGCGATCGGAGGCGTCGGCGATGACCCTGATCACGGAGTTCGGGTCCGAGGCCGCGAAAGCTATGCCTGATACGCCCTTCGCTATGAAGCCCTGAAGCCGGGAAACCTGCAGGTTTGCGTCCTCCTTAGGGGGGACCACGAAGTTGACATCGACGCCGAGGTCTTTTGCCGCCGCATTGCAGCCCACCTCGACTTCGGACCAGTAAGGATGGATCGACTTGCCAAGCACGGCAAAAACGGGCTTAGCGCCGGCTCCGCTCCGAGGCGCCTTTTTGCCGCATCCGGATGTCGCGACGCAGGCCAGCGCCCCGGCGGCTAACGCAATACAGATGTATTTCTTCAACTCGTTCTCCTCCTCATGATGTAATCTCGTTGTCTTCCGTTATCTGACCGCGGCTTTGGCCGGTCGTCTTTTCTTCCGCCTGAGGCTGTCGAGTGTTACGGCGATCACGACCACGCCGCCCATACAAATCTCGTGCCAGTAAGTGTTCACGTCCAACAGGATGAGGCCGTTCGCCAGAATGCTCATGAGCGCGCCTCCGAGCAGCGTTCCGAGGATCGTGCCCTCTCCGCCCATCAGGCTTGTGCCGCCGATGACCACAGCCGCAATTGCCGGCAGCTCGTAGCCGGCGGCGACGGTCGGGTCACCGGAGGAAAGCTTTGAAGCTACAAGGACGCCGGCCACGCCGGCCAGAAAGGCGCTGGACATGTAGCAGAACATTCTGCGGCGGTCCACGTTTATGCCGGCGAGCCGAGCAGCCTCCATGTTTCCGCCGATGGCGTAAATCTCTCGACCGAGCGACGTATACTGGGTGATCAAGACCGCGGCCACGGCGAAGCAGAACAGGATGATCGCCGGAACAGGAATCGGCCCCAGGTGGCTCCAGGCGATGGACGAGAAGGCATCCGGAAGATTGCTGATGTGTTCGCCGCGGGTGGGCAGGGACGCGGCGCCCCTGGCGATGATCAGCGTTCCCAACGTTATTATAAAGGGCGCGACGCCGAGCTTGGTGACGAAGAAGCCGTGGACATATCCTATTGCCAGCGCGAGCAGCAGGGCGGCGCCGATCGCCACGCCCATCGGCGCGCCGTGCGACATACCGGGCAGCCCGCGCGCCATCCAGTACGCCGCCAGGAATCCGGTCAAACCGACCAGCGATCCGACGGAAAGGTCTATGCCCGCGGTCAAGATGACCAGGGTCTCGCCGATGGCCAGGAGCGCGTAAACCGAGAAATACTCAAGAACCGTACGCACATTATAGGGGCTTCCGAAATCGTTGTTGCGGTGGTAAATGTAAGCCGACAGGGCCACGACCACGAGCAATATGTTGATCTCCCTGATGGCGAACATCCTGCCGGCCAGGCCAGCCAAGCCCGGGCTTCCGCGTTGGAATCTCACATCAGGCGCGTCTTTGGGATTGGGTTGTCGCACGTTTTTCCTCCGCGGCTGGGTTCCAGGCTCAACGATAACAGAGCATCTCTGGAGTGTCAATCGCTGGGTGTCAGTAAACAGTGATCAGTGACGAGTGAACAGTAACACCTGCGTTCCTTCGGCATTTGCAATGCCGGAGCGTTCTTCGCGGATTGGAATCCGCGATCCCGGAAGACAGGACGGCGGAACTCGGATTGCAAATCCGGAAAGAGGTGTCCAGGATTACAAATCCTGGACGAACGGAGGGTGTTAGGTGTTGGCTTCTTCTCCCACTATCCCGAGGCCAATACCCACGCGAGCGGAACAGATTTCCGCGAAGAAGCGTCCTGGAACGGATTTCCAGGACGAGCAAACCCAACACCCGTCACCTATCACCTATGCCTCCGCCAGTTTTATCAAGTTAGCCGTGCTGCGGGCGACGCCGTCGGGCTCGGGATCGTTGCCTTCGTACTCCAGCGACAGGTGGCCATTGAAACCGGCGTTTTTGAGGATGCGGAAGATCTTGGCGAAGTCGATCTGCCCTTCGCCGATAACCTCCGGACGCACTTTCCGGCCGGTGTTCGAGACGAACACCTGCGGCGGCTCTCCCTGGACATTGTCCCAGCTAATGTCCTTCACGTGGACGTGCGCGACCAGCGTCGCCAGATTGCGCGCCGCGACGACCGGGTCTTCGTCTCCGATTGTGAAATTCCCGGTGTCGAGGGTAGACTTGAGAGCCGGCGAGCCGACCGATTTGATAATCCTCATCACTTGTTCGCTGGTGGCGGCGAGCCTGCCGTGGTTTTCCATAGCCATTGTTATCCCCGCGGCCTCGGCTTCGGGGGCGATGCGGTAGAAGGCTTCGACGATCATGCCGCGCGCGGCTTCGAATGCCAAGCCCTTCTTCTGGCTGCCCGAGAACACGCGTATTACCCGCGCGCCCAACTGAAGCGCTGCTTCGATTCCCTTCTTGACATCGGCGATCTGACTATCGAGATCGCTGCCGGTGACGCAGAAGTTGTTGCTCACGTCATAACAGCAGACCTTCAGGCCCAGGTCATCCGCGCGGCTCCGCGCCTCCTTCATCTGTTCAGGCGTGTTGGTCCAAGCGGCAAGAAGCTCCACCGCTTTGTAATCAAGTCTCTTTGCTTCGGACAGGAATCCTGCAATATCCATCCTCCCGCCCATGATCTCCCGGTGGAAACTCCAATTGGTAATCGCGGTCTTCATTCCTGGCATCTCTCCTTATTGGCAATTGCCCGCGGCAATAGTACTCTTATACGTGGGGAGAGCAAATCCTGTGCGGAAGGTTGACGGTTGTCAGTTCTCGGAGGACCCCACCCCAGCCCTCCCCTGAAGGGCGAGGGGGTTGCGCTCGATGGTTGTCGGTTGGTGGTTAATTCGGACCGGGTGCGCCAAATGTCACGTTCCACCCTCACCCCAACCCTCTCCCTCATAGGGAGAGGGAGTAAGGGTCCCTCGCCTCCCTCGACTCCCTGCTCGTTCGACTCTTCCGACTCTTTCGACTCCTCCGACTCTTTTCCTTGACCAACCGGAAGGCCCGCAATATACTGAAACGGGCGGGGCGATGCGCGACCCGCCGCAAAAAAACAGAGCCAAGGAGACCCGAAAAATCGTGAGCGAGAACAGAAAGATACGCTGCGCCATGCTCGGCTACGGCGGCGCATTCAACATGGGCAAAGGACATTCCGACTGGATCAACGCCGCTCCCGGCATGGAGGCGGTCGCCGCGTGCGATCTGGACCCGGCCCGCATGGAATCCGCCAAGAAGGATTTTCCTCATTTTCGGACCTATACCGACGTGTCGAAGATGCTGGAGGACGACGGGATCGACCTGGTGGTCATCATCACTCCGCACGATTCCCACGCGAAGCTGGCGATCCAATCTCTCAATGCGGGGAAGAACGTGGTCGTGGAAAAGCCGATGTGCCTCACCGTTCAGGAGGCCACCGATATGATCGAGGCCGCGAAGAAAAACGATAAGGTCCTGACCACTTTTCATAACCGCCGACACGACGGCGACTTTATGGCGATCCGCGAAGTCGTGCGGAAGGGATTGCTCGGAGAGGTTTTCCATATCGAGGCTTTCATGGGCGGCTACGGCCATCCCGGCCACTGGTGGAGGACTGAAAAGAGGATCTCCGGCGGCTGCTTCTACGATTGGGGCGCGCACGTTGTCGATTGGGTCCTTCAGCTTCTTCCGGAGAAAATGGAGAGCGTGACAGGGTTCTACTATAAGAAGATGTGGCACGACGTCACAAACGAAGATCAGACTGAGGCGATCATCCGGTTCAAGAACGGCGCGATGGCCGACATCCAAATGTCCTCAATCGCCGCGACCGGCAAGCCCAGGTTCAGGATATTAGGGACCAAGGGCGCGCTTGTTGATGATTGGAAAGAGCCTTTCAAGGTCAACACGGAAGTGGATGGAATTCGCGCGCACCTGGAGTTCAAATACAAAGAGAGCAACTGGCCGGCGTATTACGCCAACCTGGCCAAGTGTCTTCTTGAGGGCGCGCCGCTCGAAGTTACGCCCGAGTCTTCGCGGCGTATCATAACAGTGTTCGAAACCGCCGAAAAGTCGTCCAAGAGCGGCAAAGCGGAGCCTGTGCTGTTCGAGTAGTTTTTGCGGCGGTCAAGTGGCTATCAACCGACCGGGGGCCGGCATCCAGCCGGCCCCCGCTCTTTTTTGCCAGCCCACGAACTCGTTGTGAGCAATTCCGTCAGGTTTGCGACCCCTGCGGCTTAAGCCATTGCCAACATAGTTTAAGAGAGGTACAATCGAATAAGAGGGGCTGCATGGAATCCGTCTCTTCAAAACCCTGGCTCGTCAGGACAATCGAAGCGCGCTTCAGTCGCCGGCCGCCGATTGCCTCTCCCGGCGTCGCGGACGGCTCCGGCGGAAGCCGTCTGCGGGATGGAGCGCGCGTCGCCGTGGTCGGCGCGGGAATCGCCGGACCGGCGTTCGCGCGCCGTCTGCTGACGCTGTCGATGGATCAAGGCAAGGCGTTGAGCGTAATGCTGTTCAACCGCCCGAGCTGCAATTACTGCGGTGGGTTGATCACTGATCTTTCCCTGAAAACCATGCAGGCGCTGTACAGGCTGGAGCCGTCTCCGGCGTCGGTGCTGACGCGCGTTGGCGAAGTCGTTTTCGTCAATCCCCGCGGCAGCGTGCCGGTCTCGTTTGAGTCGCCTCTGACTTCCATATTCCGGACTAGCAGGTTCGGTGAGATCGGCTTCGACGACGATTTCCGCAAACGCATTCTGGAAGGAATGCCCGAAGGCTCTTCATCAAGGCTGCGAATCGTGGAGCCGTGCCAGGTGTTGGAGGCGGTCCCGCCGAAGGGCGAACACGAGCGGGGAAGGATAACCTACAGCGTCGGCGGCGCCATGAATTACGCGGAGGTGGATTGCGTGGTGATGGCGTCGGGGCTGCGAAGCATCGACAGCAGAATGCTGCGGTCATTTGCCGAAAGGACCGGGTACACGCCGCCCCAGCTTATGGACGCCTGTGTTACCGAACTCGACGTGTCCGGCGCGCGCAAGAACAGGCTGGGGACCAGACTCGTGATACTCGACGGCATAATAGAGCACTGCGTCATCGCTCTAATTCCGAAGAGGCCTAGCTGGATAACGGTGACATCGCTCGAAAAAACGTTGTCGATGGAGGACATGAAGGCCGTCTTTTCGCATCCCGCCGTCACCGAATGGCTCGACTTGCCGGATGTCGAGGAAAGGCTCCGCTGCCGCCGCATCTGCGCCGCGGGAGTGTATACCTCTACCGCGAAGCGCTTTTATGGAGACGGCTGGGTTGTCATCGGCGATCTGACCGGCTACGGGCGGGTTCTCAAGGACGGCTATTTCGCCGCCCTTCTCGGAGCTGAGCTGGCCGCTGAAACTATGATAAACTATGGCTGCTCGTCCGAAGCGTTCGCCCAACACTATCACGGCAAACTGGCGTCTTTCGGGCCCGACAACCGGGTCGGCATCGGTCTGTTCCGGCTGAACAGCCGGCTGACACGCCGCGATATATTCAACCGGGCGCTTGTGAGGGCCATGGATTACGAGCGGGAGAAGAACCCCTACGGCGGGCTGCTGCACGCGGCGTTCAGGGCGCTCTCCACCGGCGATATATCTTATAGGACAATAAGCATGATGTTCGGTCTGGGCCTGCTGACCTATGGTGTGAAACGGCCATTGGAGGCTTTCGGGCTGCGGCGCGTAGGTCCGGGCGTGATTGTGCACGCCGCCTGAGCAAGGATTACCCTGGTTTGGGATTTGCCTCCTTCGGCAGCGTCGCTTCCCGATTCTCGGGATAAAGCCGCTTTGCTACCGAAGGATCGGTAAGAAAGGATAGGTTATGAACAGAATACCGCTGGGAATTCCGGGTTTGGATGAAATCCTGGGGGGCGGGACGCTCCCCGGATCTGTCTCCCTGGTCGAGGGGCTGCCGGGAGCCGGAAAGACCACCCTAGCCTTGCAGTTCATCTACGAGGGCATACGGTCATATGACGCGCCGGGGATCATCGTTACTTTCGAGGAGTCTCCCGAACAGCTCAGGCGGGATGCGGGCCAACTGGGATGGGACATCCAGTCCCTCGAAGCGCGGAAGAAGCTGAAGATCATGCACATCTCTCCCGGATCGCTGCGCCAGCAGCTTCTCGATTCCGGCAGCGACCTGGAGCGAACGGCGGCGAATATCGGGGCCCGGCGGCTGATGGTGGACAGCGTCAACCACTTTCAGCGGATCACGCTCGACCCGGTGGAGCTCCGGCAGCTTTTCGCCGAGTTCGTCTCGGAGCTTCGCCGAAGGAGCCTCACGTCCTTTCTGATCAAGGAGATCGAGATCGGCGAATCTCCGACCTACGAGAATTACACGGCCGACGCGGTGATAACCCTTACCAACGAAGCCGAAGGGCACAGGAGAGCGAGGTACCTGGAGGTCAAGAAGGCGCGCGGCCAGGGCTTTCTGTCGGGCAAGCACAGCGTCAAGATCGGTCCCGGCGGAATTGCCGTCTTCCCTTCATTGGCTCCCGAACCCACGGCGAACGACTCCGAGCCGCTGGTAAAGCGCGTGAAAACGGGGGTTTCCCGCTTGGACGAGATGCTCGACGGCGGCTTCCTGAAAGGGTTCGCCAATATGATCGCGGGCAGCTCCGGCACGGGCAAGACGGCGATGGGACTACACTTTCTGTGCGCCGCGGGTCCTGAAGACGGTGAATCCTCGCTGGTCCTCGGGTTCGAGGAGAGCGGCGAGGAAATCCTGGCGTTCGCGGACACGATCGGCCTGCCTCTCCGCCGCTTGCGTGACGAAGGCCGGTTGGAATTCCTGATTTCCTCTCCAGCTGATTTCTGCGCCGGCGAATGGCTGCAGCGGGTCCGGGAAACCCTGGAACGCGGACGCACAACAAGGGTCCTCATCGACTCGCTCACCGACCTGGAGAACGCCGTCGGCGACGACCAGCGGTTCTACAACACGGTGTATTCGCTCGTGCGCCTGCTCAAGAAGGCCGGAGCGACTTCGGTCATGACCAGCTCCGTGCCGGAAGCGTTTGGCGAGTTCAAGCTCTCGCAGGCGGATGTGTCGATGCTCGTTGACGGGATCATCCTTCTACGGATGGTGGAGATGGAAAGCGAGATCAGGAAGGCCCTCTCCATTTTGAAGATGCGGGGGAGCGATTTCTCCAAGGAAATCCGCGCATTCGAGATCACCGATTCCGGCATCGAGCTGCGGGAGAAATTCGCGGGCCGGGAGGGTGTAATGCGGGGCAATCCCTACGTGGTGGTTCCGCGCGAAGGCTTGAGCAAGCTGGAGAAGCATCTGGGAATCGCCGAGCCGGCCCAGCGCTCGCCGGTAGAGGTGAAGACCTCCTACAATGCGGCGCTGGCGGTGGTCCATCCATCCACGCGGCAGATCTACGCCGATCAGATTCCGAACGTGCTCATCCAGCTTCTGGCGCCGGACACCGATCGCATGATGGAGGCTCTCTTCATCCGTCTGGAGGAGGGCGCCACAACGGGCGAACAGCCCTTCACGCACGAGGGCGAGGAGTGGGGATACTGCCTCAGCGGGAGCTTTGAGTTGTATGTGGAAGGTGAGACGCGAACGTTATCGCCGGGCGACAGTTTCTACTTCTCTTCCCGAAGGCCGCACGGGTGGAGGAACGCCTCTTCGGGCTCCGCGGAGGTGATATGGGTGGTTACACCGCCGTCATTCTGAGCAGCCTACCCAGATGCATCGGGGTTATTTCGGAAAGGAACCACCCGATCCTTCGGTAGCAGAGCGGTAGCGACGCTGCCGAAGGACGCACAAGTACGACGTCACCGGCGCCCAGTTCCTTAGGAGGGGGCTTGGGCGCGGGAGGCAAGTCCGCTCATCCGTTATGCCTCATCCCTCGGAACTTCCCCGGCTTGACCTGCCCCTTCGCGGTCTGCGCCAGGAAACGCCGACATTGTTCCGACTTTCGCCCTGGGGCTCCGGCTGGGCGGGCTGCGGCGCCGCGTGGGCCGGCTGCTCCGCTTCGTGCTCCTGTCCTTCCGGCCTGCGCCTTCTGGACCTACGGTGTCGCTGCTGCTCAGGCGCAACGGGCTCCGGCGCTTCGGCGGCAGGCGTGGTGGTCTGAGGGGCAGCCGGGCGCTCGTGTGAGACCGGCTCGGGGGCCTCGGCGGCGGGTCGATGTCTGCGCCCGCCCCGGCGTCTGCGAGGGCCTCGCTGATCTTCCGGCCTTTCCACTTCTTCGTGAACGGGAACGTGCGCGGTTGGGACTTCAGCAGCGGCTTCCGGCGCTGCTTCGGTGACGGCGGCGGCTTCCGCGCCCTCCGCGGAACGGCGGCGTCCTCGGCCGCCGCGGCGGCGACGCGCGGGACGATGCTCTTCGGCAGCCTCCGGCGCAGGGGGTTCAGGCTCCGGGATTGCCTCAACTGGGCGCTCCACGGTGGGAGCTTCCTCAACGTGCGCGGGCCGCTCCTGTTGGCGTGAAGGACGAGGGCTTCCGCGGCGACCGCGGGCTGGAGGAACGGGCGCCTCTTCGGCGGGCTCGGGGGTAAAGACTTCAACGGTCTCTTCCTCGGCCGCCTCTTCAGTGGGTTTTATCCGCCTGCCCTCTCTGCGGGCGCGCCGGCGCGTTTCGCGAGTGCCGAGGATGCCTTCCCAGCGGTCGGGCTCCTTTTCTATTTCGATGCTAAATCCCTCACCGGAGTACATCTTGGCGCAGCGGACCGCCAGTTCCTGAGCGTCGGCTTTGGTCTCACAGACGATGGACGCTTCTTCGATGCCTACAGCGTCGTAAATGTTGACTGAATAGCGCATATCAAGCTTCTTCGGAGTTCCGACCTTTCTTTGCCGTCTTCCCGATTGATCGGGGCGGACTATACAATTCTAGCACATTTTAGCGTTTGCCTCTAACCGAAACAGTTCAGGAATGGCGAGTACGGTCTCTTTCGACGCTCACTTTCGAGAGAGCACGAGCGTAATCCCCTCTCCCTTGACGGGAGAGGGTTAGGGTGAAGGTGAGAGTTCTCTCCATTTCTGAACTCGTACCTAACCGATGGGCGGACCGTCCAAGTGCGCGGCCCGGATTTGCTCAAGGTTCAGCTCCATCCGTTTGCCCGACTGTGTGTCGCGCGCCACCAGCCGCCAACCCTTCGCGTTCCATCGGATCGACTCGGGCGTGACGAGGATCTGTTCCTTTCCATCTACGCTCAGAAAGAGCGGCAGCTTTGCCTGGATCGCTTCTGTGATCAGCTCCGCCACGTCAGCATAGAGTGACGCATTCCTGTCGGGAGGAGCGAAGGTAATCTTCCATATAGCGCCGCGGAACTCCGACAGCGGTTTTGGCAATGCCTCCAGCGCCGTCCGGAGCGAATCGCGCATCGCCGCTGCCCCGGCGGGAACGGGAGGGCGCGACAGCAGCGCGCCGGCCGCCAGGAGAATCAGGACCGCGTCCCGCGGCGCGAGCCTCAAGTCGGAATCCGTATGGTCCGGCCTGAGCGCGAAACCGCCGCCGGGGCCAGGCTCACCGTGAACCGGAACGCCGGCCCGCCTGAGCGTGCGGATGTCGGAGTACACCGTGCTCTCCGGCGCGCCCAGAATCTCCGCAAGCCGCCCCGCGCTTGTCCTGCCGCGCAGAGCCAGGGTGGCGACAACGAGCGCAACGCGCTCACTTTTCCTCAAAGGGCTCTCCCGAAAGGCCGAAACAGCCTGACTGCTACGAGAAGGTTACGCGCAGGGACCGGTTTTACCTTCTTGGAGGGGAAGGTGTTCTATTACGAAAACACGAAAGGTCGAAAGCGCGAAATATCGAAAACCAGTGGATGTCAAGGACCGGGCAGTCTGCTACAATACAACGTAGCGAACATCGGGGAGCAAGCAGATGAAAGCGATAGTTCTTAAGACCACCGAACACCTAGTCGTCCAAGATGTACCGAAGCCTTTACCTGGCCCGGGGGAGGCGCTGGTCAAAGTCACCTGCTGCGGCGTTTGCGGCAGCGACATTCGCTACCTCCACGGCGAGAATCCCTGGGCGCAGCACACGCTGGGCGAGGTAAGGGAAAACCCGCCGAATATCATACCCGGCCATGAAATCGCGGGAGTGGTTGCCGAGGTCGGCGAGGGCGTCGATAAGGGCCTTATCGGCAAGCGCGTGGGCGTGTTGTGCTTCAAGGTGGATGAATCCTGCCCGTGGTGCCGCCGCGACCTGCGACATTTGTGCGCGAACACAATACACCTGGGCCACGGCGCGGGGCAATTCGGCAGAGAGTACTACTACGGCGGGATGGCGGAGTACGTGCCGATCTGGGCGGACCACTGCTATCGGCTCCCCGATTCGGTCTCGGACGAACAGGCCGCGATGTTGGACCCGCTCTGCGTGGGCCTCCACGCGGTCAGTCCGGACGCCGGGCCGGGCAAGTCGGTTCTTCTGATTGGGGCGGGCGTGATCGGCCTTTGCGCGCTTCAATGCGCCAGGGCCCTCGGGGCGACCCAAATCCTCGCCGCTGATATAGATGAGGGACACCTTGCGGTTGCCAAGCGTCTCGGCGCGGACGGCGCGATCAACGTCGATAAGCGCGACCTGACAGAAGCCGTTATGGACTTTACCGGCGGTCTGGGCGTTTGGCTGGTCGTTGATTCGGTGGGAATGCCGCTCGCCAGATCGCTGCCTTTGGTCATCAGAGGAGGACGGCTAGCCCTGCTGGTGGTGAAGGACAGGGAGGAGACGATATCGACTCTTCTTCTGGCAGGCGAGCGGAGAGTGATGACCTGCGCGAACTTCGATTACCCCGAGTTCACCTACGGGCTGGACCTTCTCGCCTCGGGACGGGTCAACGTTGAGGAGTTGATCACGCACCGTTTCCCGATCGACCGGGGACTCGAAGCGTTCAGAGTCGCCGAATCCAAGGAGGGCGGGGCGATAAAAGTGATGATCAACGCCTAGCGATGGTCTCTTGAAACCGCCGATGAACACAGATAAACGCGGATGGGGGAATACGGGCTGCTTATCCGAAACCCGTTGACCCGCAACAGCACAGACATACGGTTGCCGGCCACTGAATTGGGCCGGAGGCGCCGCATGGCCGGGGGCCGGAGTCCTCCCGACATCTGAACTGCCCGTTTCAGCCGTCAGACTTGAGACGGCGTCCAGGCGGTCTCAAGCATTCCGAACGATTTGGCGGCCAGCCTCATCTCCTCGAGACGCCACAGCGTGTGCGGATGGCTAGAGTAAATCGTGCGGTATTGAACGAAGAACTCGTGCCGGTGCTCATTCCACTGACGAATCGCTTCATCTATGTTGACCCTGGACGCCAGTTGCGCCCCCACGGTCATATTGGCCACGGCGAGAGAACTCGACTCCAAACTCCCGGCGCAATACAAGCCAATCCTGTCGCACGTCAACTCGCAGCGTCTCTGGTACCACAAGTACACCCATATCATCCCACCGCCCATTTCGACCCGCCTCCGCCAGAAATCGAGGTGACCGGCGGCATGGTGACCTATTTCGTGACCGATCAACCAGGCAAGCTGCTGCATGTCGCCTTTGAGGAGAATTGAGTCAACTGCTCCCGACAGAAGAACGACGAGGCGTCTTCCGGCTATCTTCATCGCGAGCGCGTTCCAGATACCCTGCTGGAGAACATACACGTCGGGCTCATGAATATTCAGCCGCGCGCAGGCGTTCCTGACCGCCTCGTAAACTTCGGGCAGTTGTCTCTCGGACACTCTCACCGCGTTCGTCTTGATGTACGCCACGACGAAAAGCTCGGCTATCATTGTAACCAGAACAAACAGTCCGATGAAGATAAGCCCCAACCCAAGGGTGCCCACCACCCAGAGCACGACAAACAGCCATACCGGCACAGCGAACACGGTCAGCCAGGCCGCCGCCTTCTTCTCTTTCGGGTCACGAAGCTGATCGATGGTCAGGGTCGATGTGTACATTGGAATGCCTCCCCAGAGATGAACACTTGTGCGCCGTCCGGCCAGGGAAGACTGCGCCTACGCTCAGTTAACAGATTACATCGGGTTGGAACAAGTTTCCTCCCGAAATAGCTGTCAGCTTTCAGTTATCAGCCTTCAGCAAACGGCTTGCGGCCGGTAACGAACGGCCGTGTATTACCCGTTCCTCATCGCTGACCTTACAACGGTTCTCGCTGGATCACCGCCGGGCGCCGCGGATACGCGGCAGGCGTGCCCAGCGTTTTCCTGATGATCACCAGGTTGCGGGTCGCGTCCGAATGAGGAAGTTTCAGCGTTACGACCTTCTCGATTTCGCCGCCGAGCAGTGTGATGGCGGGCCTCGCCTCGCTGAGCTCCTCATAGGCATCAGGCCCCTTTTGGAGCAGCGCAAATCCTCCGGAGCGGACGAGCGGGAGGCAATACTCGACCAGCACGTTCATACGGGCGACCGCCCGGGCGACTGCTATGTCGTAGAACTCACGCCTTTGGGCGTCGTGCCCGGCGTCCTCCGCCCGGCCAAGGAGCAGGCTAACGCCGGCAAGAGCGAGCTTCTCCACAACCTCCTCAAGAAACGCTATCCTCTTGCGCGTGGAGTCGAGAAGCGCCACGTTCAGGTCCGGCCTGGCAATCTCGATCGGAACTCCCGGGAATCCCGCGCCCGCGCCGACATCGACCACGTTGGCGTCGAGCGGGAACTTGGCCGCCGCCAGACAAGTGAGAGAATCGAGATAATGCTTTAGCACAATCTCCCGTGGATCGGTAATGCGGGTGAGGTTGAACTTCCGGTTCCATTCCAGCAGCAGGGACGTGTAAAGGGAGAATTTCCCGAGCTGGGCGCCATCCAGCTCGACACCGAGTTGCAGCGCGCCGTCTCTTAACAGTTCCAGTTCCGCGGGCTCAAGCACTAATGTACCTCAGGACCCCACCCCAGCGCTCTCCTGGAAGGAGAGGGGGTTACGGCCGCCGATGCCGTCGCCTGTTCCCCCTCCTCTTAGGAGGGGGTTAGGGGGAGGTCAAAGCGTTGCCTCGACTTTATCCACCTGCTGCCGGGGGAAGGTCAATCCGAAAGCGGTATTTCTCCGTGTGATGCTTCACTGCCGTAGACGCGAATCCCTCCCCGCCGGTTACCCTGATCTTCTCATCTGCTCGATTCGGACCGACAAGATGGCTACATCCGCGGGCGTTATCCCCGGTATGCGGGCGGCTTGGCCGACCGACAGCGGCCTTATCCTCGCCAGCTTCTCCTGGGCCTCGCGCGAGAGCGATTTGACGGCCCAATAGTCCAGGTCGTCGGGAATTTGCCTGTCCTCCAGCCGGCGCTGCCGCTCGATCTCCGTAAGCTGACGGCTGATGTAGCCCTCGTATTTTACGGATAGCTCCACCTGCTCGGCCACGTCGGCCTGAATCGGGCCGCTGTCGGCGGCCGCGGCCACCTGGTCGTAACTCACACCGGGTCTGCGCAGAAGGTCGAGAAGGCTGGTTCGCGCCGACAGAGATTCGATGTCCAACGCCTGCAGCGCGGCCTCGTCCCGCGGGTCCACAAAGGTCGATCCCAATCTCGCCAATTCCTCTTCAACCGCGCGACTCTTCACCTGGAACGCATCCCAACGCTCATCATCGACCAGGCCGATCTGGCGCCCGACCGGAGTGAGCCTCGTGTCCGCGTTATCGTGACGCAGGACCAGCCTGTGCTCCGCGCGAGAGGTCAGTAGCCGGTATGGGTCGTTTACGCCCTTGGTGACCAGATCGTCAATCATAACCCCGATATAGGCCTGCGAGCGGGAGAGGACGAGCGGCTGCTCTCCGCGGACCGAGCCCGCGGCGTTGATCCCGGCCATCAATCCCTGCGCCGCGGCTTCCTCGTAGCCCGACGTGCCGTTGATCTGCCCGGCGAGGTACAGCCCGGAAACGAGCTTGGTCTCCAGCGATGGCTTGAGATGGGTCGGAGGTACGAAGTCGTATTCGATTGCGTAGCCGGGTCGGGTCATGCGCGCCTTTTCCAGACCGGGGATCGTGCGCAGGAACTCGATCTGCACGTCCTCCGGCAGGCTCGTGGACATTCCCTGGACGTATATCTCGTCGGTGTCCCAGCCTTCCTGTTCGAGGAAGACCTGGTGACGCGGCTTGTCGGGGAATCGGACGATCTTGTCCTCGATGGAGGGGCAGTATCTTGGTCCCACGCCGGAAATCCTGCCGCCGTACATTGCCGAGCGCGACAGATTTGCCTCGATTACCTCGCGCGTCCGGTCATTAGTGTAGGTCAGCCAGCAGGGCAAAAGGTTCTCGCGCCCGCGGTTATTGCGCGCGGGCAGGCCGAACTCGTCACTTGGCCTTGGGACGAAGCTAAGAGTTCGCGGCTGCTCGTCGGACGGCTGCTCTTCCGTCCTTGAGAGATCGATGCTTTTCTTATCGACGCGGGGAGTCGTGCCGGTCTTGAGCCGGCCAAGCTGGAAGCCCAGTTCCTCAAGGCTCTCGGAAAGTCCGACGGCCGGGAATTCGCCCGCCCGCCCCGCCGGGTAGCTGATCTCGCCGATATGGATCAGTCCCCGGAGAAACGTGCCGGTAGTGAGAACAACCGCCCGCGATTTGAACTCCAGGCCCGTCTGCGTCACCACGCCCAGAATTCGAGAGTCCTTGACTAAGAGCCGCTCGACCATGGCCTGGCGGACGTGCAAATGCGGTTGGCTTTCCAGCGCGCGGCGCATACGCAACTGATAGAGCTTCTTGTCCGCCTGCGCGCGGAGCGCCTGCACCGCCGGTCCCTTGCCGGTGTTCAGCATCCGTATGTGAGTGTACGTCGCGTCGGTGTTGCGGGCCATCTCCCCGCCCAGGGCGTCGATCTCCCGGACCAGGTGACCCTTGGCCGGGCCGCCGATGCTGCAATTGCAGGGCATCAGCGAGATCGCGTCCAGGTTGAGAGAGAGGAGGAGGACTTCGCAGCCGAGCCTCGCGGCGGCAAGCGCGGCCTCCGCGCCTGCATGACCCGCGCCGACGACTATGGCGTCGAATTGGCGCATAACGAGGAGTATTATACCACGAGCAGCTATCAGGTTCCGCTCAGTGGGGTTCAGGGAAGAACGCAGATAAACACGGATTGGAAGATTCCGAAGGGATGACGTCCTACGCTGCACATCGGCGCGGAAACTCGAAGGTGGCCTTTTCGCCTTCTGGTGTTCGCTCGAAAGCCGCGCGTACGCTGAATATCCAGTCCTGATGCTGTATTCTTATGTCACGATGCGCGAGATCGGACGTAGTAAGAGGTTCGGCCATCACCCGGAACCGCGTGAGCGTCAGTTCCGCTATATGTTTTGGCATCGTCTCAATCGTCTCTTCCCGCCCATCCGGAAGTGACAGGACGGCGGTTCCGTCGCCCGCGCCCAACTCGAGACGCAAACTGCGCGCGCCGCGCGCTATAGCGTGAAGAAGCAGGTCGTGCGACTTCCGTATGATCGGTGCGCTTTCCCTGGCGAGGCTGAGCTTGCGGTATTCGACATTGCGCCTGCATTCGGCGCACGCCGTTACGTGAGCCTGTATGCCGGCAACTACATCGTCGCACAGCTTCTCGCGCAAGAGGTATTCATCTAAGCTGTTCCGCGTCTCTTCGCAGTTCACGAGGGCCTCCCTTGCGTTCGGTCTGCCGATGGTGGTTGGCAGTCGATTTGTAGACGGTTTCGCGGAGGATAATGTTTCCAAGGTCTCATGTTTAGGAATCAGCCGATCGCACCGATAATATAGTATATGTGCTATCAAATCTAGTCATAACCAATATACTTGACATTTTGTGCGAACTATGTTAAACCGGATTTGGGAGGAGGGGATGTGATGAGCGACAACACGATCGGCAACAATATACGCCGGCTGCGGCTTGCGCGCGGGCTGACACAGGATGAAGTGGCGGACCGGGCAAACGTTAGCATAGCGAGCCTCCGCAATTACGAATCCGGCAGGGCAATACCCAAGGTCAACACGTTGATGGCGATTGCCAGGGAACTCGGCGCGGGTCTGAACGACGTAGTATCTGAACCCAAAGTGTTGACGGCAGTGAGGTTTCGCGCCCACAAGAGGCTGAACACGAGGGACCAGATTCTCGTCGACGCCGCCAACTGGCTGGAGGACTTCGTGAGCCTCGAAGAGATCACGGAGGACCGAGCCGAGTGGAGGCTGGCCGATCTTGGGGCAACAAGTCCGGAGGCGGCAGCCGGGAAGGTGCGGCATAGGTTACGCCTGACCGACACCGAGCCGATCCGCGACATTTGCGGGCTTCTGGAGAGCTGCGGCGTAAAGGTCTTCCCCCGCCCGGTAAGTTCTGAGCATTTCTTCGGTCTATCCATCGGCGCAGCCGACGGCGGCCCCGCCATAGTCGTGAACACCTGGGAACGTATCCCCGTGGAGCGTTGGATTTTCACCGCGGCGCACGAATTGGGCCACATACTCTTGCACGCGGATTCGTTCAAGATTGACGAGTACGACGAGAACGACGAGCAGGAGGACGAGGCGAACAGGTTCGCGTCGTACTTCCTGATGCCCGACAACCTCTTTGACAAAGAGTGGAGTGAATCAGTCGGGCAGCCCCTGCTCGACCGCGTGCTGAAAATCAAGCGGATGCTCCGTGTTAGCTACGCGACGGTCCTGTACCGCCTCCACGAGAAGCGTTATCCCCACGTCTGGGAGTCTTTCCATAGTCAGTATCAGAGGCGGTTCGGCCGTTCTCTGGGCCGTAGGGATGAACCGAAGCCGCTGACTCCTGAAGCGTTCAAGGTGGTCGAAGACAAGGCTTCGCGGGAGCCGAAACGGCTCGACGGCATTGACTTCCTCGAAGACCGTCTCAGCAAGCTTGTTCGCAACGCGCTGGAGCGCGAGTTGATTACGCGCGACCGTGCCGCCGAGATATTGCGGATCACCCCCGAAGATATGATCCAGCGCATCCAGGACTGGGCGGCATAGCGTGGCGGACACGAAACGGTTATTGATCCCGGACGCCTGCGTCCTCATCGACTTCTGTCTGGAGGACTCCACGCTTCTCAGTCTGGCCGCGGCCTCATTAGGTCGAGTTGTTGTGCTCTCGCCGGTATTGTCTGAGGTAAGGCAACTCAGCGATGTGGAGGCAGACCGACTCGCGCTGACCGTCGTAGAGCCGAGCATGGAGCTTGTTCTGAATGCGTCGGCGCGCCGTGGCAGGTTGTCGTTTCGCGACAGGCTTTGTCTCCTGTTTGCGAAGGCAAGCGGCGGAACGTTGTACACTAACGACAAGGCGCTGCTCAACGCAGCCCGATCTGACGGGCTGGACGCTCGGTGGGGCCTGGAGATACTGCTTGAACTGGTCTCCGCGGGCGAGCTTGTCTCGCAAGAGGCGCTGCGCATCGCTCGGAGCATCGCCGGGAGGTGGCGGTTCTCATCTGACGCCCTGATCGAGGAGTTCCATCTCCATTTCCGTTCGATACGGTGAAAGGGTGATCAGCGTGTAACCGACGCCCAGAGGCTATCGTCATAACATCTTGGGCCGGTACAAAAAAAATGGAGCGGGAGACGAGGTTCGAACTCGCGACATCCAGCTTGGAAGGCTAGCGCTCTACCAACTGAGCTACTCCCGCGCGAAGTGTATTCGCAAGTCCAATTGTAGCGGTATCGGCGTCGCAAGTCAACCGGTGGTTGACGGTTGGGTGTGCGCCAAATTCATGGTAGAACAAACGTTCGGCATGAATCTCGGATATGGTTGTCGAACTCTCCAGTAGAACAGCTACTTGGAGGATGAGCGATGAGGAACGAGAGCCGTGAGGAGATGATC
>JAUSGG010000023.1 GCA_030649165.1 Armatimonadota bacterium | reverse complement strand
GACTATTCCACTCTGAAAGTCCGGCACAGCTTGACACTTTCTCAGAACATTCGGCATACTTCTCAATGTAGGTTCCTCCTTGGTCTTTGTTTCTCAAACTACTCTACCAAGAAGGACCTACAACATTATAGGAAGCTGAGCGCCAGCGAAGGATCTCGTATCACGAAAATACCACGTGAGGTTTGAACAGGCCCCACCTGGCGCAGTAGCAAAACAAGATTCTTCTCTTCGTTCAGAATGACAATCTCCGCGGTGTTGTTCGTGAATAATACAGGTTAGAGCATCTGACTTCGGATCAGAGGGTCGGGGGTCGAGTCCCTCCAGGCGGGCCAGACTCTTCAGGTTTCAGCTATCAGCCCTCAGCCTGCGGTGTGCCGCGGGAACCGCCTTTGCCTCTTCCGATAGGTTCCGCTATGGAGACCGTTCCGCAGGATAAAAGAGTCATGTATTCTATCAAGGTGATTCTGCCGGGGAGTAGATGACTACCGGGCTGAGGATCCCGCCTGCCCCTTCCCAGAAGGTGCCTTCTATCTCGCAGACCACCAAGTTCTCGCCAGGCTTTACGAAATCCGTGATGTCGAAATCGAAAGGTTCGGTCCAGCCTGAGAGTCCCTGTCCGTCCACCTTCTTGCCGTTTACATATATGCTCCACATGGTATGATCGACTTCCGCGAAGTGGATGCGTATCTTCCCCTTGAGGTCCTCCGGTTTGAGCTGGAAGGCGTTCCTGTACCACATGTACAGCCCGTAGTTCTCCAGAAATCCCTGCTCCGAGAGGAGCTTGGAGTAGGTCTTGACCTTTCTCCAGGGACCAAGGGAGATGTTCGGCGCGTACATCTTCTTCTCCGCGCCTGCTCTGGCGTAGTCAAGGAAGACGAGCCATTCATCAGGGAACTTGTAAAGGATATTCGCGCCTTTCAATGCTTTGGCGGTGACATTGGCACGGCCCTTCCACTCGTTCTTGCCGGCCTCCCACCAGAGCGGGCAGATGGTTTCCGGGTTAGCCGTCTTCTGTCCCTCAAATAGCGCCCAGATTCTGTCGGCGGTGTCTGATGCTTCCTGGAACCGGAAGTGGTTGATCTGTGACCGCATGCGCATGCGCTCCTCGGCGCACCGATAGCCGAAACGCCACATGGCGACTCGTTCCTTGAGGATGGGGTCGCTCTTTGCCTTGCGCTCAGCGGACTTGAGGAACCTGCCCAGCTTCTTCATCCTCTCCGGTGTGAAGACAAGCGGGGCGACGTAGCTGCCCCCGGGCTCATGCTCCAGGCTGTCGAAGGCCATGTTAAGCTCACCGAGGTATGCTCTCATGTCGGCTGCGGCAGGACCGAAGAAGTTGTTGTAGAACTCGCTCACGATTGGCTCAGGGTCCGCGTAGGGGTCCAGGTTCAGGCGGGCAATGAGGTAGTGGTAGGGGAGCAAGTTCTGCCAGCCGAGAGAGGACTCTATGCAGACGTATTTCAGACCGCGGTCCGCCATGTACGGCCAGTCGTGACGAGTCTCTATTTCACGTACGTATGGCATGCCGGAGCCCGCCATCCAGATCCCGTAACCGTAGTAAGACCATGCCTCAGTAAGCTTACTCCACCCATCTATGTATGCGCCGAGGGCTCGGATAGATTCCGAGCGAGGGGAATCGATGGGATGGTATGCGGAGTAGTGCATCGGCGCTATCTGGGGAACCAGCGCCGGATGCAGCTTCTCCTTTACGGGCGGCTTGAGCGAGTTGAGGTAGGCAAGGAACCCGTAGCGTATCCCAGGATGGGTTTTCTCTATCTCGGTGGCAATTCGGTTGTAGAAGTGCACGAGGCTGTCGGTGATATGAGGCAGGCCGAGCGGGTCAATCGGATCTCGAAGCCCCGAGTTGAGCGCGTCGCAGTTCTTGCACCGGCAGTACGGGAATCCGTCATCCTGCGAGAGTGAGATGGTGGTCTGGCCGGGCGATGCGTCCAGGCTCTTGCGGATGTTGTTGATGAACTCCTGCACCGCCTCTTCGTTGGTCATGCAGATGCCCCACGGATGGCGCTCAGTGTCATTGCCGGAGAACCACTCCGGATGCTTGGCGAAGTACTTGTCAGGCGGCAGCCAGTCGGCCCATGCATGTCCGGTGGCAAGTCCCACGCCGCCCTGTCTGTTGTGGAGTGTCCACTGGTTGTAGCCGGCTGGTCCCTCCGGCCAGTAGTTGTAACCATTCATGCCGAGCGCGCGCTGCCACATGAATGGAACTTCGTTGTACGTTCCTGCCTTGAAGGTGAGGGAGTCTTTCTTCGGGATGCACTCGCCGAGCCTGCCGGGCATGTACCAGCGACATCCCGCCATCTCCGCGAGTCGGGTCATGGCGAAGTACGACGCGACAGGCGACTCTCCCGCAAGGAGAATCCGATTATCCTCGATCACTACTACGCTGCCGTCTATCTTGAACTTGCTCTTGGGAGAGACAGCGCCGAGTTCAACCGCCGGCCGGCCGATTGCGATGTACTTGGGGTAATTCTCGACCTCCATCTTGTTAGTAACGGAGACCACTTTCGGCTTAGCTCCGATCATACGCTCGATGAGGGAGGCGAGTTCGTCAGCCGCTTTGCGTTCGTGGCCCCCGTCGTCAGGGCCGCAAACGATTGTCCAATCGAGTGTGCCATCCCGCGGTCGGATGACCGCGTCTGCGAATGCAGCCACGGCGCACGCGAGCGTGAGAATGATGAATAAGAACACTCTTTGCGGATGCTTCAAGTCAATACTCCTCCACCCCGATCTGCGAAACCCTCGGTAGGGGCGAAACTTGTGTTCGCCCAAGGTCTATCCCAGTGTACATTCCGGTCGCGCCGATGTCCAGCGCAAGACCACCATCTCCGGTGTGAGTTCAGTTCTGTGCGCGCAACTGCCGGGCCGGCAAACGGGGCCGTACAAAGCAAAACCGCGGCCTCGGAGGAGGCCGCGGCGAAGCACCTTTATTGTTCTTACTCCCCGATCAGTAGTTCGACCAAAAGCACGTCCATCGGCTGGCCTTCGGCGATGTGGCCGCCGATGTTTATGGCCATTCCGCGCCTGATGTCCGCGCGGGTCCCGGGAGTGTTGGGGCCGACTCTGGGATGGATGACGACCATCGTGCGGTCGCTCATAACGCCTTCGATTGTGCGCTGGTCTACCGTCTTGACTCTGATCGAGTTGTTGTTAATGTCGGTGACCGCGCCCTTGAAGAAGGGGAGCCTGGCCTGGATTGCCCGCGCCTGAACGCGATTGCCTTCGGACGGACCTTCAGCTCGGGCGCCGTAGCCAATGCGCAAATCGGCCATAGTAAGCGGTATGCGCAGCCACATAATCCTGGTCTCGGGGGTCGTCGTGACTTCCCAGACGGTCCCGCCCTCATCGGTGATCCTTACCAGGTTCCCTTCTATCGAGGTGATCCTGCCGTTGGGCTCGGGACGGACGGCCCCTATCCGTTTTGCGTGGGTCGTAAGATTGGCCTGGTCGTATTCGAAGCTGACGTTAGCCACGAAACCGACGGATATGTCCGCCAGCGCGCCGGGTCTGCCGCCGACACGAATTTCCGTGTCAGGCCCGACTGCGTAAGTGTTGAAGCCGGACGGTGTCCTGAGAGTGATCGAGTTCTCGCCGACAGCGGCTACTGGGCCGTGGACTTTGGGACCGCGGTCGGGCTCTCCCTGAGGCGGGGGCGGTCCCCACCAGTTGGGCTGGGCCGCGCCCGCCGCGGCAGGCTTCGCCGTACGCGCCGGTTTCTGCACGGCCGCGGCGCTAAAGGCCACGCCCAAAACGGCAATAATAATCAGTAGGGGAAGAACGCGTTTCATCTTTTTCTCCATCTCCTTTGAGTGACAAGAGTGTCAGTTCTTTAGACGTAAGGTTACGGGAATAGTAACAGGCGAGGTGTAGGGGAGTCAAGGCGGGCGAAGGAGTCGGGCGAAGGAGTCGGAGGAGTCGGAGGAGTCGGACGGATCGGACCGATCGGACAGATCGGACGTGCAACTGACAACCGACAACCGGCAACCGGGGTGTATTGACACGCGGCTTGCTTGCGGTCTACACTGCGGAGGGTCCAGGAGGCAGAGATTGGCAACGTCATATCACATACACACGCGGTGGAGCGACGGACGCGGTGAGTTTGAGGATTACGTCGCCGCGGCGATTGCGGCCGGGCTGGAGGAGATAGGCTTCTCCGATCACTGGGCGCTGACGGCTTCGGGAGACACACCGTGGTGGAGCATGGCGCCGGACGGGCTTGACGACTATCTGGACGCTATAGGCGATGTCATTTCGGCATTGAAATACCGAAACGCCGGCGAGGGCGGCGGGCTGATTGTCAGAGCGGGGATCGAGGCGGACTTCGTGCCCGAACGCATCGCTGATATACGGGCCGCCCTGGACGGCCGTCCGTTCGACTACGTAATCGGCTCAATCCATTTCGTGGGCGATTTTGTGGTTGACGCGAGTCCGTCGCCCTGGGAAGCGTTCACGGCGGAAGAGATCGACCGCCTGTTTATCAGCTACTATCGTCTCGTGCGGCAAATGGCGGAAACCCAGCTTTTCGACATTGTCGGGCATTTCGATGTACTGCGCAAGTTCGGATTTGCCGCCTCGTGCGACCTGGCTACCGTGATCTCCGAGGCTCTCGACTCCATCAAAGAGGCGGGAACGGCTCTGGAGTTGAACACATCGGGCCGACATACACCGAGCGGGCAGGCATACCCGGAGCCCTGGATATTGCGCGAGTGCCTGCGCAGGTCCATTCCCGTGCTGATTACGGCTGACGCTCACGAAAGCGGGAGCATCCGGAGGGATTTCGACACGGCCGAGACTATGCTGGCGGAAATCGGGTTTCGTCAGACCGTGCGTTTTGAGAAAAGGCGCGCGATTCCCGAGGAGTTGGGAACTCGGCAATTCCCAAACTCGTCTAAATGTGTGTAAGATCACGCGGAAGGCCGGTCACATAACCTCAAGCGAGAACGCCCTCTTTGCATACTGCCGGCCCTTGTGCGTGTCTTGAGGCAGCGGACGCCGTCGCGGAAGAAAGCGCCGGCAGGAGGTACCAATTGCCTTTCCATCTCAGATACAGTTCCAACCAGGGCGGAGTGTTCTCGTCCCGCGTATCGCGAGGGGCGCTTTCCGCGCTTGCGGCGCTTCTGCTGATTTGCGTGGGCTGCGCGGCGGCCTCGTCATCCACGTGCAGCGCCTCTGACTTTTTCGCCAATGTGACAGGCGAGTGGATAGGCGTGTGCGAGCAGACCACCGACGGCGAGAAGGCCATCGACAAGTTCTTCCACGCATCGATCACCAGAACCGGCGACAACACATTCGAGAGCCGCTTCGAGTATTTCCGGGCCGATAGCAAAACAGGCGCGCCCGTGCGGGCCGGAGAATCCATCGTTGTGACGACTGTAGCCGCGGATGGGACCGCGTCAAGCAAGATAACCGGCAAGGGATCGGTGCTCGTCTACAACTCTCCCAAGACCCAGGAGCATCAGTTGGCTGAAGTGGCTCGGGCGACGGGGCCCGCCAATCTCCGAAGCGAAGGCAAAGGGAGCATCAGAGTTAACGGGATGCCGCTCGGTCTGGGCAAGAACGGTAGAGTTTACGACTCGAAGAGTCAGTGGGCGATCTGCAACGGATCGTTGACCATCCGGCAGAACCTCAAGGTGGGATTCCGGGCGCTGTTCCTCAAGAAAACGTTCGACGTCACCGCCAGCTACACCGCAAGGCGCGGCTCCGACGTCGCGAGCGTGATGACCGGCAGACCGCGCGTTTCCTCGCAACCCTCCCATGCGGCGTTCCGGTAGTCCTGTTGTGAGTTCAGCTCTTGGGAGGAGGGGGCAGGTTACCCTCTCTCCTTCAGAAGTGGGTATTCCCGATACGAACCGGCGCCGGCGCTTTGCTGCCGAAGGAATCAGGAGGTTGGGTTTGGTTCGAGAGCTTCCACCCTCACCCCAGCCCTCTCCCTTCCAGGGAGAGGGGCTGTAGTTTGGCTACCTATGTGCATATATTACGGCTGAAGCGGCGATGTTAGGCATTTTTAGGGGCTTCGCATTAGCGCCGAGTTGGTTATCGAAGCCGTTAAAAATGACTCCGAGCGCACGGCCCCACAATTCGGTTCTCAGGAGTGAAATCAGGTTGCCGGTGGCGCAACGGTCCTCTTGCTTGGGTCGCCGCCACTTCGGTCTGGGCAGGATCGGGGCGTGGAGTCCTGCTGAGGCGGCAGCCAGGTGAAGGTAAGCATATATGGCCGCAATGAACGCGGGAACGCTTGCGACAGTGGAGTCGGTTCTAACTTGCTGTTATTGCCGAGCGATTATGTCCCCTCTATTGCAGAGCGAAAATGTCCCCTTAATGTCTGTCAAGCTATCCTAGTTGCGCCGATCCTGGATCCGTTTCCGGCTCGCCGAGCTGTTCCTTTTGCGGTCCGCGCTGTTGC
>JAUSGG010000021.1 GCA_030649165.1 Armatimonadota bacterium | reverse complement strand
CGAAGGATCTTCTATGGGGTGAAACAAGATAAGATGGGACGAGTCGAGCCTGGTCGCCACGAGTTAGAAGATTCTTCGTTCCTCAGAATGACGGGTCTGAGGTGTGTGCGCAGGAGCTAAGTTTGCTGATAGCTGAAAGCTGACATCTGACAACTATCCCATCTGTGTTCATCCGCATCTATCTGTGTTTATCTGTGTCAAAAAAAGAGAGCCAGACCCAGGAGGAAATATGAAAGCCGAAGAGCGCGTTGCGCAGTTCAAAGAGTATTTTGGCACAATTCGGGACGAGATCGGCAAGATCATCGTCGGGCAGCAGGAGATAATCGACGGCGCCATCATCTGCCTGATCTCAAACGGCCATGCGCTGCTGGAGGGCGTTCCGGGGCTAGGCAAGACGCTGCTCGTGCGGACCCTATCGCAGACGGTCGGCCTGAAGTTCTCCCGAATCCAGTTCACGCCGGATTTGATGCCCGCGGATATTGTAGGCACCAACATCCTGATCGAGGACGACACCGGCGCGAGGCAGTTCCAGTTCCAGCACGGGCCGGTTTTCGCCAACGTGATCCTCGCGGATGAGGTCAACCGCGCGACGCCGAAGACGCAGTCGGCGATGCTGGAAGCTATGCAGGAGCACTCCGTCACGGTCGCCGGGACGATACGGAAGCTGGAAGAGCCTTTCCTCGTGCTCGCGACGCAGAACCCCCTTGAGATGGAAGGCACTTACCCGCTCCCTGAGGCGCAGTTGGACAGGTTCCTGTTCAAGCTGATGGTGGAATTCCCGAGCATCGACGAGCTTTCGAGCATACTCGACCGCACGACCACAAGCTCCGAGCCGACCGTGAACGAGGTCATCGACGCGAAGACCATCCTCGAAATGCGCGCTCTGGCCAGGGAAGTCCCGATTGCCGCCCACGTGCAGGAGTATGCGCTCAAGACCGTCCTCGCCACCCATCCCGGCAACGAATACGCGACGGACATGACCAACCAGTACGTCCGCTACGGCTCCAGCCCGCGCGGCGCGCAGGCGCTGGTATTGGCCGGCAAGGTGCGCGCCCTGCTCGATGGCAGGTTCAACGTCTCGTTCGACGACATAACCGGCATAGCCAAACCCGCGCTGCGGCATAGGCTCATACTGAACTTCGAGGGCGAAGCGGAGAGGATATCGACGGACGCGATCGTCGGGGACGTGCTGGAGAAAGTGCGTGGTGGGGAGGAGCTTCCTGTTTAACCACAGGCTGGGGATCAGGGGAGAACGCAGATAAACGCGGATATCCGCAGATGAACACAGATGGGGATCGATGGCCCCGGAGATCCATGTCCGGGGCCGGATTCCCGGGACATCCATGTCCCCCACCGCTCGCCGTAAACGACGAGCCTGACAAAGCGGAAGGCAAGCTGAAGCAAGCTATCGGATTTCCGGAGCGCGCTTCAGCATGCGTTATCTGCGTATAGCCTGACGTTTGAATGTCAGGGAACCATAATGGAGCAACTCACCCAAACAACCGAAGACCTTCTCACCCCCGACTTCCTGCGCAAGATCGAGCGGTTGTCGCTGGTCGCCAAACGCCTGTTTCCGGGCCGGCTTCGCGGGGAGCGGAGATCGACAAAACGCGGCGCGTCGGTCGAGTTCGCCGATTACCGCAACTACACCGTCGGCGACGATTTCCGCCGCGTGGACTGGAACGTCTACGCAAGACTCGAAAAGCTCTTCCTGAAGCTCTTCGTGGAAGAGGAGGACCTGCACGTCTATATACTCGTGGATGCGTCGGAGTCGATGAGCTTCGGCAGCCCGAGCAAACTGCTCCACGCCAAACGCATCGCCGCCGCCCTTTCGTATATCGCGCTGAGCAACCTGGACCGGGTCGGGCTCGCGGCGCTGACCGGGACGAGCGCGGCGACGCTTTCTCCGAAACGCGGGAAACCGTCGGCCTTCGGAATCTTTGAATGGTTGAAGTCGATCGAACCGTTCGGGACCACCCGCCTTGCCGAATCGCTCAGAGACTTCAGCCTCAGAACGTCGCGGCCCGGCGTCGTGATAGTCGCCTCCGACTTTTTCGATCCGGACTATCAGAAGGGCTTGGCGGCGCTGCTTTCGCGCAAGTTCGAGGTGACCGCGCTGCACGTGCTCGACCAGGATGAGGTCGAGCCGCCGCTGGTCGGCGATCTTCTGATGATCGACTCGGAGACCGACGAGCGCCGCGAGATCACGATAACCCAGACCCTGCTCCGCAAGTACGACCAGCGCCTTGCCGAGTTCTGCGGCGGCTTGGAGAGCTACTGCAACCGCTACGGCGTAAACTACGTGCGGACGACGAACCAGTCGCCGTTTGAGGACTTGATACTGGGGTATCTGAGGCGGCGGGGGATGGTGAAGTAGGTGTGGGTGTAATGGAATCGGAGAGCAGTAACTCGTATTTCACGAGGAAATAGAGAAAGGAAAGAAATATGGAAAGGGGATTTCATATCCCTCGGATTCTGTTTCGGGCGTCATTGCAAATAACGCCCGATCTAGGGGAAATCGCCACCCAGCATTCTGAATCCGCGTTTATCCGTTTTTATCTGTGTTTATCTGTGTTCTTCCCTGAACCAGACTGATCGCCAAAACTAAACATGTCTTTCCTATCGCCGTTATCGCTGCTGCTATTCCTCCCGCTCGGCGGGGCGATTGTGCTTCTGTACCTTCTGAAGCTCAAGCGCAAGGAGCGCGTCGTCTCGTCGGTTATGCTCTGGCGGGACGCGGTCGCCGACATCCAGGCAAATGCGCCGTTCCAGAAGCTGAAGAAAAACCTTCTGCTGTTCCTGCAGCTTGCGGCGCTGCTTCTGCTGATTATGGGTGTGGCGAGGCCGATTGTCAGGACAAAGGGGCTGACCGCCAACAGGATCGTCGTTATCCTCGACTCCTCGGCGAGCATGCAGTCTACGGACGTCAGCCCGTCGCGGTTCGGCAAAGCGAAGACCATTGCGCTCGACACGGTCCGCAGGATGGGATCGGGCGACTTGATGCTGGTCATCACCGCGGGGGCCAAGACTCGCGTTGTCTCGCCGTTCACATCCGATAAGCGCGCGCTTTCAGCGGCCATATCCGGCCTTGCGCCCGCCGACACGCACTGCAATATGAAACAGGCGCTCGTTCTGGCGATATCGCTGGCGGCGGGACAGACGGGCCCGGCGCCGCGCATCGTAGTCCTTTCCGATGGCCGGTTCGGCGCTCTCACCGACCTGCCGGGCAGGAATCTGCGGCTGGATTTCGTGAAGATCGGGCGGGAATCCGACAATGTGGCGATCACCGGCATCGACTCGCGCAAGACGCTCTCCGGCGAACAGGAGGTGTTCATCGGTCTGCGCAGCTTTTCCAGGCGCGAACGGTCGTTCAACCTTGAGATATACCTGAACGACCAGCTTCGTGACCTGCGCGAGGAAACGCTCAAGCCCGGAGAGATGAAGCAGGAGATGCTTGGCGACGTGACCGGCGCGGGCGGGCGCGTGACGGCGAAGCTGGACGTCCGCGACGATCTCGCCGCGGACAACACCGGATCGGTCTATCTCACCAGGCCGCGGAAGATATCTACTCTGCTTGTCACCAAGGGCAACATCTTCTTGCAAAACGCCCTGAACCTGGACCCCAACACGCAGCTCACGCGGGCTGAGTCCGTTCCCGCCGACTTCGACAAACGGCGTTATGATCTCGTGGTGTTCGACCAGATCGCGCCGCCCGCTTCGCTTCCGCCCGGCGGATACCTGCTCGTGAACACAGCGGCGGCGCAGGGTCCGGCGGACTTGGGCGCAAAGGCCGACATGCCGGTCATCGTCGGCTCGGACCGCCGCCATCCGGTCGGCGCTTACGTGGATTTCGCCGCGGCCAGAATCGCCGAGGGGCGCTACCTCAAATCCCGCGACTGGGCCACCACGCTCGTCGAGGCCACCGGCGGTCCGCTCGGTGTTGCCGGCCAGAAGAACGGCCGGCGTTTCGTCCAGCTCGGATTCAGCCTGCTGGACAGCGATTTCCCGCTGCGGGTGGGCTTCCCGATCTTCATCACCAACTGCCTCAACTGGCTTGTTGAGTCCAACGCAAGCGAGGCCGGCGACTCGACGCGGACCGGGACCACGATGATGATAGATATTCCGCCGAACACGCGCACGATAACCGTCGAGGACCCGCGGGGAGCTAGGAGGACGCTCGACGTGACTCAGACCCCCGTCGCGTTCGAGAACACGGATATCGCCGGCGTGTACAAGGTTCGCGGCAAGGGAGTCAACAAGGAGTTCGCGTGCAACCTGGCGTCCTCGGAGGAGTCGAACACCGAGCCAAAAGACGTTTTCGCCGTCGAGGGTAAGCGCTTCACCGCAACCTCAAAAGCCGTAAGCACGAACAGGGAGTACTACGGTTACCTGATCCTTCTCGCCCTGGCCGTCCTGTGCTTTGAGTGGTATGCCTACCACCGGAGGCTTTGATCGGATGATCCAGTTTACAAAACCTCTTTACCTGCTGCTTCTTCCTCCGATTGCCTACTACGCCTGGAGCCTGTCGAGGCGCAGCCTTACGGATATGTCGAAATTCCGTTCGCGCCTCGCCCTCGGTCTGCGCCTCGCGATTGTGATAATGCTCGTATTCGCGCTGGCCGGAGCGAGGATGGTGCGCAACGCCGCGGAGCAGTGCGTGATCTTCGTGATGGACGTCTCGGACAGCATTCCCAGGACGAACCAGGACGCGGCCCTGCGTTACGTCAACAACGCGCTCAAAACGATGAAGTCGAGCAGCAAGGCGGGAGTGATAGCTTTCGGCGGCGACGCCTCGGTCGAGCTTGCGCCCTCCGCTGCCGCGAAACTCGATAAGATATACTCCGTCCCGTCCGGGAGCAACACGGACATCTCACAGGCTCTCGGCCTGGCGCTCGCTCTGTTTCCCGAGAAATGCGCCAAGAAGATCGTCCTGCTCTCCGACGGGAACGAGACGTGGGGGAGGTCCATCGATCAAGCAACACTTGCGGGATCGGAGAACGTTTCCATCGACGTCGTCCCGGTGGCGAACGAGCTCCCACACGAGGCGCTGCTGGACACGATGATTTGCCCGAACAGCGTCAAAGTCGGCGAGCCGTTCGATCTGAAACTCGTAACGGTCTCCAAGGAGCCGTCGCCCGCGCGGGTCAGGATATTGAGAAACGGCTCCCCGATGGTGGACAGGGTCATTCAACTCGCCAAGGGCAAGAGCGTATTCACCTTCCAGCAGTCGATTCCCAAGGCCGGCAACTACGAGTTCAGGGCGATTATGGAAGCCGGCGCGGACACGCGCGTGGAGAACAACCAGGCGCTCGGCTATGTAATGGTCCGCGGCAAACCGCGGGCGCTGTATGTGGAGGGCAAACGAGGGCAGGAGCGGTACCTGGCGAAGGCCCTGCAGGGAAGGGATATCGACCTGGAAATTCGCGACCGGGCGGGACTGCCGTACACGCTTCCGCGGCTTCGCGGCTACGACATGGTGATCCTGTCGGACACGCCGGCCTGGGACATCTCCCCCGAGCAAATGGCTATGATCAGGTCGGGCGTCAAAGACCTGGGTATAGGCTTCACCATGATCGGCGGAGAGGACAGTTTCGGCGCGGGCGGATACTATGCGACGCCCATCGAGGAAGCCCTTCCCGTCGATATGTCGGTCAGGAAGTCGAAGGTAATGCCGTCGCTCTCCGTCGTTATCGTCATGGACAAGTCGGGTTCGATGGGGATGATCCAGGACGGGCGCGAGAAGATTCAGATGGCGAATGACGCGGCGGCGGCGGTAGTGCAGCTTCTGCAGCCGATAGACCGAGTCGGCGTGATCGTCTGCCACGATTGGCCGGGAATCGCCGTGGATTTGCAGCCCGCGAGCAACAAAGGGCCGATCTACAACCAGATCGCCACGATAAGGGCCGGGGGCGGCGGCATAATGGTTTACCCCTCGATGGATATGGCTTACAAGACCATCGCCGGGAGCCCGACGAGACAAAAGCACGTGATACTTCTCGCGGACGGCGCCGATTGCGACAGTCCGGAGGGGACGGTCGCCCTTGCATATCAGATGGCCAGGCAGCGCGTGACCACAACTGCCGTCGCGATAGGCGACGGCAAGGATGTCCCATTCTTGAAGGCGGTTGCCGCGGCGGGGCGAGGCGATTTTTACATGACGCTGCGGGCGAGGGACCTGAAGGCGATCTTCACCAAGGACGTGATGCAGGTCTCGAAGTCGCTCATCGTGGAGGAGCCGTTCGTCCCCCGGATGGACACGTCATGTCCCGAACTGGGCGGCATAGACCCGGCTTCGACACCGCCGCTCCTGGGATACGTGGCCACGAGTCCAAAGCCGGCCGCGGCGGTCTCGATGGTCTCGCACAAGAAAGACCCCATTCTCGCGACCTGGCAGTATGGGCTGGGCCGTTCCGCCGCTTTCACCTCGGACTGCAAGGCAAGATGGTCGGCGCGCTGGCTTTCGTGGCCGGGTTACGCCAAGTTCTGGGCACAGGTCGTCCGTTCGACGATGCGCAAGAGCTCCGCGAGAGACTTTCAGACGACGGTCGAGGTGACGGGCGGGGTGGGTCACGTCGTCGTAGACGCCGTGGATGAGAAGGGAAGCTTCCTTAACCTCATCAAGTTCGGGGGAAGTGTAGTCGGTCCCGATTTGAAGTCGCGCCCGCTGGCGATCGAGCAGACGGGCCCGGGGCGTTACGAAGCCGGGTTCGAGGCGAAGGAGGTCGGCAGCTACGTCGTCAACGTCGTCCGCAAGGGCAGCGATCAGGGTGTGGAGACGAACGTCGTAGACATCCCCTACCCCACGGAGTACAAGGACATAACGCGCAACACGCCGCTGCTGAAGCGGCTGGCTTCCGAAACATCGGGGCGGTTCGATCCGAAGGCGTCGGATGTGTTCAGGACGGGCTTTCGCAGGTCGCGGGTCTTTTCTGACCTCTGGCAGACGCTCCTTCTGCTGGCGGCGCTGCTCGTGCCGATGGATGTGGCCGTCCGGCGGCTGGTCGTGACTCCCGAGCAGGCTCTTGAGATATACCACCGCGTAGCGGATCTGATCTCAGAACGGTTGGCGGGACGCAAGTCTAGACGCCGCCCGCAGCCGGAGACTGTCGAGACCGTAGACTCGCTTCTGAAGGTCAAGAAAGACCGGCGGGCCTCGCTGACAACCTTCCAGCCGCCTAAATGCGACGACGTCCCGCCCGCGACGAAGCCGCCCGACAAGCCGGCGCCCGCCCCAAAAGCTCCCGAGGAGAAGGTGGAGGAGGATACGACATCTCGCCTTCTGGCGGCGAAGAAACGGGCGAGGGAGAAGGAGTAGGGGCGATCCTCGTGATCGCCGACCCGGCTATCCTGACTCCGAAGAGGAAACCCCGCCGTCACGGACGAACCAATCGCTATGAAAACGGCATATCTTATAGCGCCGCCGGGCTGGACTCCCGAATCCCCGAACCCCTTTACCACGGATGGAAGCTATGGATCGGAATGGAGCTGCTTTCACCTGCGCGATGAGGATGACAGCAACATCATCAACGGCAGGCCGGGCGGCGAGTTCTGCGCTCCCGTGCCGGAAAACGCGGATGAGTCAGTCCTGGAAAAACGGCGGGGCACTGGTCCATATTGCTTCCTTCCCGGACGCGGTGTCCTTGCTTCGGAGGCCAGGTATGCGGAACTGCTGGCGGCTGAACTGGTCCGCGGTCACAGGGTGTATATGCCGCTGCCGTTGGGGGCGGACCGAGATGCGTTTATCGGTCGGCGCTTCACGAGCATCGAGACCAGACTTGCGGATTTCCTGCGGTACGAGTCGAGTCACGGCAGGAAAGTGATTGTCAGCTTTCCTCCGGACATGGACTCGGATGCCATAGCCAGGAACGCGCTCGCAAGCACGCCTGAAAACAGAACGGTTCGCCCCGACGACCCCCGGTGGTGGGTGCACTCAACGCCGCTGGAGAGCTGGGAGAAGATCAAAGACTGCGGGGAGCTTCGCTCGTTCGCCCGTATGCGCCGGGAGAAGGGGTCTCCCATGGGCATCGGACTCTTTGTCTTCGGCGAGCCGGCTGATTACGCGGAGTATGTGATGCTTGCCTGGACGCTCGCAATCGGCCCGGAGCACGTGGTTTCCTCGCAGCAGAAGGGCCACTTGATCACGGAAGAGGATACTCCCTACACGCCCGGAGTCCGCATGTACTTCGACGGCCATCGCATCATCCGCAACGGTCTCGCGGTCTCCGACGGACTTCACCTCCTTAAAGTGCGCGACCGTCTCCCACTCGACCCGTATCTGGTGATGGCGGTCAGCGTGAAGGACGTTGACCCACGTGGCGACGTGGAGGTCTGGACACCCTGGACGTTCCTGAACCGCGCGAACGAATATTTTGCGGCGCGCGCAGTCGGATTCCCCGCTGCCTGAGACACCCGCTTAGAAAAAACCCGGCTCCATCGACCGACAGCCAAACAACCCACGTCTTGTGCTATAATACTCCCTGGCAGAGCCTCCTCGGACACCGAAGACGCCTCTGCCTCTGTTTTGTGAGGATTGAATGGGCACGGCATACACACCCGGCCTGAAGGTCAGCGCCGGGACAATAGTTCGCAAACTGCGAAGGCTTCCGCTCAAGGGCAAGGTCCTGGTCTCCATCGGAGACCGGGTCGAGCCCGACACCGTGATCGCATTGGCGGAACTGCCGGGGATTATGCACAACGTGCGCGTCGCCGAACAGCTCGGTCTGGAGCCGGCGGACGCGCTCGCCACCTTGAAGGTGCGGCAGGGCGACAAGGTGGAGGTCGGGACCCTCCTTGCCGAGACGCGCTCTTTCTTCGGCCTGATGAAGTCGGAAGTGAAGTCGCCGGTCGCCGGGACCATCGAGCTCCTCTCCGAGCACACCGGCCACGTCGGGGTCCGGCAGTCGCCCAAGCCCGTCGAGATCAAGGCCTATGTGAGCGGCCTCGTGGCGGAGGTTGTGCCCGAGGAAGGCGCCGTCATCGAAACCGAGGCCGCGTTCGTGCAGGGCATATTCGGCGTCGGCGGAGAGCGAGTTGGCGACATTATGGTCGCGGTCGGCGGCCCTGACGAGCGATTGGACGAAGCGCTCATCGGCCCGGAGGCCGCGGGTAAGATCATCATCGGCGGGTCCAACGTCAGCGGCGCCGCCCTCAAGAAGGCGTCCGAGTGCGGCGCGGTGGGGGTAGTCGTCGGCGCGATCGTGGACCAGGATCTGGTCGACTTCCTCGGCTATGACATCGGCGTCGCCATAACCGGGCAGGAAGACATCAATATCACGTTGGTCATCACGGAAGGATTTGGCTCCATCCCAATGGCCGAGCGCACCTTTCGGCTGCTGAAATCGCTGGAGGGAAAGCGGGCTTCCATCAACGGCGCGACCCAGATCAGAGCGGGTGTCATCCGGCCCGAGGTCATCTCTCCGCTGGACAAGCTATCGGCGGGAGGTCAAACTCCCACGGACGGCCAAACCCTCGACATCGGCTCGGATATTCGCGTCATAAGAGAGCCATACTTTGGCATACTCGGTCGCGTGTCAGCCCTGCCGGCGGAGCCGGTCGAGATCGACTCCGGCGCGGTAGTCCGTGTGCTCGAAGCGGAACTGCAGGACGGCCGCCGGGTCGTCGTGCCGCGAGCGAACGTGGAGATCATAGAGAAGTAGCTATGCGAGGGCGAGAGTTCAGTTCTACGGGGAGTTTATGAAATCCACAGCGATAACAGATCGGATCCCCCCTCACCCCAACCCACACCCGCCGAGGGGGAGGGGGGGTAGGTGGCGCATGCTCCATCACGTGTATAGCATTGCCGCAAAGCTGAACTGTTTTGTGCGAGTGTCCCCCCTTTGCGTCAGGGAACGAGGAACCTCTTTGAGGCGGCGACTGTTTCGGGATTTCCGCTTCGCTCAAATCCCGAAACACCGGTCATGCCTTCTTACGGCCCTATCGATCTTGCTTGTCGGCCCATGCCTTGCGGGGCAGGTGACCAAGACGCTGGCCGATGGGGTTACGCTGACGCAGATCATCCAACCTGACGGCCCCGACGCTATGGTGGTGAACGTCCTCAAGCTGGACACGAAGAACCCCAACGTCAAGTTGGAGGCCGCGCTGGCCGGTGACACGGTTCTGGCAGATGATCCCACGGGAGGCCGCGAGACCGTCAGCAAGCTGGTCGCAAGAAAGGGCGCGCTGGCGGGCGTGAACGCGGATTTCTTCCCCTATAGCGGCGATCCCCTCGGTCTGGCCATAGTCAACGGCGATCTGGTCAGCGAGCCCTACGCGGGACGGTCGGTTGTGGGAATCTCAAGGGGCGGCTGGGTCCTTTTCGACAAGCTGACGTTCTCGGGGCGGTTGACCGCCGCTAACGGCGCCTGCTTCAAGATAAGCGGGATCAACCGCGCGCGAGGTCCGAACGAGCTGATCTGCTATTCGCCGTCGTTCGGCTGCCCGACACCCAACAAGAACGACTGCGTCGATGTCCTACTCTCCACAGCGCCCGCTTCTCTGCCGCCGAATGCGCCCGTAACCGGCGTCGTGCAGCAGGTGACATGCGGTCCCGGCTCGACCGTTCCGGCGGGGGGACTGATACTCTCGGCCAACGGCCTGGCCGCCAAATTCCTCAGCGATAATCTGCGAATGGGCGATAAGGTGACGCTGCGGTTCGATCTCATCTCCGAGATGGGCAAGAATTGGACGCCGGTCGTGCAGGCGGTCGGCGGCGGACCGTGGCTTGTCAAGGGCGGTCAGATTGCTCTCGACGGCGATTTGCAGAAGTTCAGCGGCTCCCTCATTAACGACAGGCATCCGAGGACGGCGGTCGGGATGACTGCCAAGAAGGAGCTGCTCCTCGTGACCGTCGATGGGCGGCAGTGGATCAGCCGGGGCATGACTCTGGACGAGTTGGCGCGCCTGATGCAATCGCTGGGGGCCGTGACCGCGATCAACCTGGACGGCGGCGGCTCGACAGCTATGTCGGTTCGGGGAATGCTCGTGAACAGCCCGTCGGAAGGAGCCGAACGGCTGGTGGCCAATGCCCTGATCGTCCGGGAATTGCAGCCGGCATCCGGCTCGCCCGACATACGGTTCTCAGTGTCCCAACTGAGCGCTCAGGCCGGCGTGGCGCAGAGGCTTACGCTTCTTGATGCGACGACGGGACGCGCGCTCGACCAGTCGACGCTGTCGCGCGTGGTCTGGGGAGCAAGGGGCTGCAGGGGATTTGCGAACCAGTGGGGGCTATTTGTGCCGCTGAGGCCGGGGAATGGATACGTGGTCGCAACTCTCGGCGACAAGCGGGCGGAGATTCCGGTGACGGTTACGATTGGACCTCCGACCTCGCTAACGGCGGTTCTCAAGCCCGATCCCTCCGGCGACCCGAACCGCGGTCTCGTCGAGGCGAAGCTGACCGACGGCGCGGGCAACGCGATCTCAGGTCAGGTTGTCTCCATCACCGTGATTGGCGGAATATCGGATTTCACGGAAGTTGTTACGGACAACAAGGGCATCGCCGTCTTCACGGTCACCTGGGACGCCGCTTGCGATCCGGCAACGTGCAGTGTCGCCGTCAGCTCCGGCAAAGTGACCCCGGTGACGGTTACGTATCCGCAGGTGAAGGCGCCGTCGCTGGAATAAGGGTTTTAAGGAGGCAATCAGGAGATCGCCGGATTCTGTCGGCTACTATTTTGGGCTGATGTTGTGTTTGAGATATTGTGAGTGCATGTCCAGGCTCCGCGGGTAGTCCGCGATCTGTCCTTCACAAGGAGGCTGTCGAACATGAAGATGATTGCACGGTTTGTCCTGGTTGCCGCGGTGATGTCGCTATTGCCGGTTTCCGCCGCGGCGTCTACGCTTCCCGTTGGGAGTCACAAGTTGGAGTGGGTTCTTCCGCCGCCTAATGAGAAACAAGCCAACCAGCCGCCGGACTGCTGCCTGCCGTCTATCAGTTTCTCCGGGCAGTTTACGCTGATGCCTGCAGCATGCAAGATTGCGGGGGCCGTATCTTCTAAGGTATTGGCGTACCCACCACGGCCGGCCGGCAGATCTCGGGTCGCTGTTGTGGATGAGTCCAAGGGCACAGGGACCGGCTATGATTCACTGTACATCGTGCCTTTCGATTCGGCGAAGAGCAGTGTCATTGACTTGGCCAGAGCCAGAAAGATCTCAGTTGCGGTCCACGAGTCCACTCAATCGAACGGAAATGGCATTGCAGCATCCTGGCTCGAAATGCTTGATGATCCGAAGGATGTCATAATCGACGTTCCATTCGGTAAGGGCAAAAATGAGGTGATCAAGAAGGTTGGAGTCGATGCCGTCAAATTGTACCTGAAACTCAACGGGGTCTATATTTCGCCTCCCTTCTCATTCATCCATTTCCGGGGCAGGTGGACTTCCACGGTATCAACGGATCAGGGCAGCTTCACGTTTACTTCTATGGGCGGTGAAGTGTATCTTCTTGCCAGCACGAAGGAGGGCACGACACACATGGGCATGCATGCGGGTAAGCGGTATTCGTTCGGCGGCGAGCTGTACGTAGCCAATATCAACGATGTTGGAGACTGGATTACCATCAAGCGGTACGAAGGCGCCGCGGGGAGCATACGAGTTGAGGCATTAGATGGTTTCGGCAAGCCAATTGCGGTGGCCGGCTCGCAGGTGCAAGGCGACGGCGTCGCTTACTCGGTGAATGACAAGGAAGACACGAAGGTACCCCCGGGCGACTATCGGTACGACATTACAATAGCCATGCCGGCCGGCACGTCCGGTTATCCGGTCAGCATGCATGGCGATGCAAGAGTTGAACCAGGCCAAACGAAGATCATTGCAGTCGGTGGTCCCGTACGTGTGATCGCCGACCCGGATGAAAATGAGATCATCTATACGCAGGGCGCGGGGAAGGCTGTCGCCCTGGCGCCGTCAATCAATGGCTTGAACGCAAAGATCTCCTTCCCTGACAATAAGATGAACATGTCCTTGGTCATCAAAGACGGAAAGGGTGGGATTGTCTGGACGGGAGTCCCAATCCGATGGGGCTTCGTGAACAATCGGGGAGTGGAGTTCTCAGTGGAGTTGCCGAAGACCCTCGCGCCTGGCAAATACACACTCTTCACGACCGCGGATTTGCCCGGATACCAGAACCCAGTGACGACCGAGAAGACGGTAGTCGTAACGCCATCATAATGCCTGCACCGGTGGAAAGGCAGTTACGATGAGACCAGAAGTGGATCTCTTGAAATAGAGCCGCTTGATCCATGTTGTAGGAGTAGTGGTGGTCGGTGGCGCGGCTTCAGGTTCAGCTACCGGCCTTCGCTCCGGGTCTATTAATAGTCTGCTAGTAATCTCGTTCCAATATCAATCTTGCGATAAGCCTCAGCGGCTCGGCGGCTTCGCCAAACGACGCCAGGGCTTCGACCGCGTGGTTCGCGGCTTCCGCGGCGAGACGTTTTGACTCTGCAACTCCCATAACGCTCGGATACGTCGCCTTGTCCCGCTTTAGGTCGCTCCCTACCGTCTTCCCCAGCCGCTCCTGGTCGCCGGTCAAATCGAGCAAATCGTCGACTATCTGAAAAGCCAGGCCGATGCCTCGTCCGTATTCGCTGAGAGCGTCTCCGGCGGCCTCATCGGCGGCGCCGACAATCGCTCCAACCACGACCGCCGCCTCCAAGAGCGCACCCGTCTTCCGGCGGTGTATCTGCTCCACCTCCGCCGGAGTAACCTGCTTCCCTTCGGCCTCCACGTCCAGGGCCTGCCCTCCGGTCATGCCTGCCGAGCCGGCGGCTGAGGCCAGCAACTGGACGGCGTCCAACACGGCTTTCCGCGGAACGCTTGAGGGGGTTTGGGCGATTGCCTCGAACGCCAGGATCAGCAGCGCGTCGCCGGCGAGCAACGCCGTCGCCTCTCCGAATACCTTGTGGCTCGTCGGTTTGCCGCGGCGAAAATCATCGTTGTCCATACATGGCAGATCATCGTGGACGAGTGAGAAGGCATGCACAAGCTCGACCGCGCAGGCCGCGGGTAGCGCGTCTTCGACTTTTCCGCCCCCGGTCTCAGCGGCGGCGAGCGTGAGTATCGGCCTGATGCGCTTGCCGCCGTCGAGGGCGCTGTACCGCATGGCCGTATGCAGACTCTCCGGCAGCTCAGACTCCGGGGGGAGCAGGCGGGAAAGAGCGTTATTGATCAACTCTTGTCTGGTTTTCAGGTAGTCCTTGAGGTTCATCCGGGCTGTCAGCTTTCAGCGCGGGACTTCCGTTCTGCGGGAAACCCCGACAATCGCGGTGCGAAATAAGTTTGATCCCTCTCGTCCCGACCCTATTTCGCGGAGGGGAGAGAGAGTTTGCTCGGCTTTCTTTCGCCGAACACGTCAGCAATACGGAACGGGTGTTTATTATGGGAGGTTCCACCCTCACCCCTGCCCTCTCCCTCATAGGGAGAGGGGGATTTGGGCGCATGCGCTACGCTAACTCAGCGGCATTCCCGGAACACTGAACTCATTCCCCATCACCCAATCGTAGCCTTTGCCGCCTCAACCGTGTTCCGCAGCAGCATAGCAATCGTCATCGGCCCCACGCCGCCGGGAACGGGCGTAATATATGAAGCGCGCTCAGCCGCCGTCTCGTACTCCACATCTCCGACATCCTTGTCCCGACCGGGGACCCTGTTGTAGCCGGCGTCCAGAACAACCGCGCCGCGCTTTATCCAGTCACCCTTGATCATCTCCGCGCGGCCAATCGCGGCGACGAGAATATCGGCCTCCCTGCAAACGCCGGGGAGGTCCTTCGTGCGCGAATGGCAGACCGTTATGGTCGCGTTTCGCTGCATCAACAGAAGGGCCATCGGCTTGCCCAGAATAATGCTTCGACCTATGATTACGGCGCGCTTGCCCTCGATAGGGATGTTATACCGATCCATAAGCTCCACCATACCAAGGGGAGTGCACGCGACGAAGTTGGGCACGCCGAGCAGAAGACGCCCCAGGCTGTAGACGCTGATGCCGTCAACGTCCTTCTGCACCGCGACGTGCGCGAGAATATCGTTCTCGTCCAGATGCTTCGGAACCGGGTGCTGGACCAGAATGCCGTGGACCTTCGGGTCTTCGTTCAGCCGGGTTATGACGTCTTTCACCTGTTCCTGCGAGCTGTCCGCCGGCAATTCATAAATGCTCGATTCCATGCCCGCGGTAACGCATGCCTTCTTCTTCATACTCACGTAAGTCACGGAGGCGGGATCTTCGCCGACCAGGACGACAGCCAGGGACGGAGTCACCCCGGCCTTCTCCTTTATTGCCGCTACCTCTTGTGCGATCTCCGCCCGTATGGTCTTGGCGGTCTGCAATCCATCAAGAATCTCTGCTGCCAATCTCTCTAACCTCCATCTACCTCAACGAACTGCCGCAGATATGCGCCGAGTACGCCATTAATGAATCTGCCGGACTCAGCCGTGCTGAATTTCTTGGCAAGCTCGATTGCTTCGTTTATCGCCACTACGTTTGGGACCGAATCCATATTGTCTATTTCGTACACGGCCAGTCTGAGGATATTGCGGTCGACCGCGGCCTGGCGTTCCAGCGGCCAGTCAGGCGACAGGCGGGCAAGCCGACGGTCGATCTCCTTCACCCTCTCGATCGTGCCGCGCACCAAGAGCTGCGCGTGCTCCTTCACGGCCTGGTCCAGGACCGACTGTTCGAGCGCCACGCGCAGGGCTTCGTCCGGCGGCAGCCCGGCGCCATCTATCTGGTACAAAATATTGAGCGCCAGCTCTCTGGCGCTTCTCTTGGTTTTCTGCATTTCGAGCTATCAGTTATCAGCCGTCAGCTTTCAGTTAACTCAGCCGAGGCCACGTTGCTCCGCCGTCCTGTTCACCGTTCACTGTTCACTATTCACAGGTCCGCCCCATCACCCATCACCCAATGCCCAACACCCGACTAACATCCGCCCGTCATCCGGCGCAGGAAACACAGCGAGACCTCTCCCTTGCGGTAGTACGCGTTGCTCATGATCTTCTTGTGAAACTCGATATTTGTCTTTATGCCGCCGATCTGGAACTCATTCAGGCATCTGCTCATTCTGCCGATCGCTTCCGGCCGGTCCTGCCCCCACACGATCAGCTTCGCCAGCAGCGAGTCGTAGTAGGGCGGGATTTCGTATCCCGAGTAGATATGAGTGTCAACGCGAGCGCCGAAACCGCCGGGAAGCGACAGGCCGTCGATCCGTCCCGCCGTCGGCTGGAACCCGTTCTCCGGATCCTCGGCAGTTATGCGGCATTCGATCGCGTGTCCGCGAATCTGAATGTCCTTCTGCGCGAATGTCAGCTTCTCGCCGGCAGCTATGCGAATCTGCTCTTTGACGATGTCCACACCGGTGACGGCCTCGGTGACCGGGTGCTCCACCTGAACGCGGGTGTTCATCTCCATGAAGTAGAACCCGCCGCTCTTATCGACGAGGAACTCGACCGTGCCCGCGTTGGTGTATCCCACGGCCTTTGCCGCCTTGACCGCGGACTCTCCTATCTTGGAGCGCAGGCTCGGCGTCAGCCCAACGGAAGGCGCCTCCTCCAACATCTTCTGGTAACGGGCCGTCTGTATCGAGCAATCGCGCTCGCCCAAGTGGGTTATGTGGCCGTGCTTGTCAGCGAGTATCTGCACTTCGATGTGCCGGGGGTCCTCGATCTCTTTTTCGATATAGATGTCGGGACTTCCGAATGCCGACTCGGCCTCGGCTTGGGCGACCTTCAGCGCGCTCGCCAGATCCTCTTCGTTCTGCACAACGCGCTGACCGCGGCCTCCCCCACCGGCGGATGCTTTGACTCGCAGAGGATAGCCGATTTTGTGCGCGACTCGAAATGCTTCCTGTTCGCTCTCAACGCTGCCCTTGGTTCCGGGGATGACCGGGATTCCCGCCTTCTGCATCGCTTCGCGCGCCCTGGCTTTGTCGCCCATTTGCTCCATCGCCGACGGCTTGGGTCCTATGAACGTGAGGTTGCAGGCTTCGCACGCTTCGGCAAAACTCGGCTGCTCCGAGAAATACCCGTAGCCGGGATGTATGGCGTCTGAGCCGGTGATAACCGCCGCGCTTATGATGTTGGGCATGTTGAGATAGCTGTCCCTGTTGGGAGGCGGGCCGATGCAGACTGCTTCGTCGGCGAAGCGCACGTGAAGCGAGTTGGCGTCCGCTTCAGAATGCACGGCCACCGTCGAGATTTTCATCTCGCGGCACGCGCGGATGATGCGCAGGGCTATCTCTCCACGGTTTGCAATAAGGACTTTCTTAAACAATCAACAACCTCCACGGGCCGATGCCCCTGGGTCAAAAGCTCTCATGTCCGGGGTGCGGGCAGCGAATCGCCGCCGCCTGGGAATCATACACATAGTCCTCGTGACCTACGGGACACTTGAAAAAATCCGGATTGCTCGTCCCGATATTGAGGTCGGCGACGGAGGCCGGCGCCGCCTGATGCTCCGCGCGATACATGTCGATGGCCATCCGCACCTGGCGCAGATTGGCCTGGCATTCGACCTCGTGGCTTTTCTCGATCGCCTGACCGGCCGTAGTCTGCGCTCCCGAACGTCCCTTCAGTTGCGGCCCCAAGAACACGACCACCAGGAGAAGACCTATAACCAACGCGGCCAGCAGGCCGATGAGGCTCCAGGAACCGCGTTCATTCTCGATCGAGAGTCTCTTGCTCATTTGCTCTCCGCCTTCAGCGGCTCAAGTCGGAACAGCGTTTGGCCGTACTCCACGGGAAGACCGTCGTCTACGGCGACTTCGGTTATCCTACCGCCCACTTCGGCGACCACGTCGTTCATCAGTTTCATGGACTCGATGGCGCCGACGATCTGGCCAGGCTTGATCGACGCGCCGGGCCGAACGCCTCGATCCTCGGGCGCGGCATGGAATATGCCCACCATTGGGGCCGTAATCGCCAGCGACTCCGGCGCGGGATCTGGCGCGGCCTCTTGATGCTTCATCGGGTGAGGCGGCTTCTCTTTCGCGGAAACCGGCCTGGCGGTCGGCGGAGGAGCAACGGCCTTCTTGACAGTTATGGAACTGCCTTTTCCGCGCAGCGTCAACTCGGACACCCGCGCATCTTTCAATATATTAATCAGCTCTTCGATCTTCGCTATATCCATCTATATCTGAATCTTAAAAACGCAGTACTCTATCAGGCGCAGAGCATAACTAATGGCCATTATACTCAGCCACGCAATGAATAGCCACTGGATCGTTCCCGTCGCGCTCACATAATAAGACCATTCGCTCGGTCCTATTCCGCCTTGCGGCGTGAACGACATCGACCTCATGAATCTATCTGTAAACGCGACCGCGTGTTTCAGGCCGATGTGTATCCTCGGCAAAGTCAGCAAAATCGCCAGAGCCACTCCAGGAAAGATCAACGGGCTCAGGATGCGGTACTTCTGCCGCTGGTGTTCGGAGTAGATGGAGCAGTTCCGGCACCGCTCTCGCTTCTCGGCCCCCGTCAGAGCCGGCTGCCTGACCAGTAGCTGCGAATACGCTCGTTTGTTCTCCGGCGTCGCGCCTCCGGACTGCGCTTCAATCGCCCTTATTATTGTCCGCTCATCGCAATAGCAGCCGCACTTGACCCGCCAGCACGACTTTCGGACATTGTACGCCGGGCAGATCGATCTGATAAAAGCCCTGCAGTGCGGCATTTCCCAGCAGCGTCCGTAAATCCGCCGGAGCGGGGACACGCTTTCGCGGGCTTCACGCCCCCACACCATGCCTGCCGCCAACCGCGGGCGCGTGAGCAGTCTCACCAGCCGTCCGATCAGGTCTCGCAGCAACAGCGCCAGTCCCGGCGCGAGCGCCGTCATCCCCAGAGTCTGGAGTCGGGATCCAACGATACCGACCGCCAGGCTGGTCGGTTTCGTGGATGACATCAACGAACCCAGCAAGAGCGGCGGAGCGAAGTACAACAGCGCGCCCGCTATCGACAGCGCGTATCCAAGAGTCTCTTCGACGTAGTACCTTATGATGGCGCAAACGACTACTATGAGTCCGGCCGTAGTCGCCGCGCGGCATACAAGGGCCAGGTTCTGGATGACCCGGCCGCGGTCGATTGCGGGCAGTTCCGCAAGTTGCTGAATACCGCCGGACTTGAACCCATAGGCCAGGTATACGCCGGCGGCCAGCAGCACGAGACCCCCAAGAACCAGGCCGAGCCCCGAAAGGTCGAACACCGCCGACGCCGCTTTGGTGGAGAAACTCGCCTTCTTGCGCTTTCGCATCCCGGTGAAGCCCCCTGTTCCTCATGAAAGAAAAAAGCAGATCACTCACACATGAACATAGACGAGTCGAAAGAGTCAAAGGACTCGGACGAGTCGAAAAATAAGCCCGACCTGCCGGAACCCGCGGACCCGGGAACCTATAAACCTGTAAACCTAAGAACCTATGAACCTATGAACCTACTCCTACTTGGCCCGTTCCAGATACGCGTCCGTGCGTGTATCGACCTTGATCCTGTCGCCGACGTTGATGAAGAAGGGAACCTGAACGACAGCCCCTGTCTCCAGTTTCGCCGGTTTGGAGCCGCCGGAGGCTGTGTCGCCGCGGACGCCGGGATCGGTCTCCGCCACCTCAAGTTCCACGTTGAAAGGCAGCTCGACGCCCATTATGCGACCTTCGTGAGACTGGACCATGACCTGCTCGCCGTCCTTGAGATACTTCACCGTCTCGCCGATCTGCTCTTCACGGACGGAGATTTGTTCAAAGCTCTCCATATCCATGAGAAAATACTCGCCGTCCTGTCGGTACAGGTACTGCATGGGCTTCCGCTCGACAATGGCCTGCTCCATCTTCTCACCGGCATTCCAGGTCTTGCTTATGACCGCGCCCGTACGGGCGTTCTTCAGCTTGCTGCGAACGAAGGCGCCCCCCTTGCCCGGTTTGACGTGCTGGAAATCAACAATTGTGTAAATCTCGTTATCGAGTATGATGGAAAGACCATTGCGAAAGTCGCTGGTGTCTATCAAATCTGATCCTCCCCATGAATGGCTGACGCAATTATAGCATAGGGGCAGGTTGGTCGCAACCAAAGGAGCCGAGTGGGCAGGAGCATCGTTTGTGGACGCTGACCGCGTCTTGACCCCGCCCCAACCCTCCCCGAAACGGGGAGGGAGCATGTTCCCCCTCCGTGTCGGAGGGGGTTCGGGGGAGGTCGATGTGTGGCTGACGATCACAAACGATGCTCCTGGCCGAGTGGCGAAGTGATGAGATATGAGGTATGAGCGCCATTTTGTTAATGTCAACAAAATGGTCGACATCGGCTCGGGCGCTCAGCGGCAGATCGGTGATGTAGCTTTGATAGCAGCAGCAACAAAACGAGCGGCGGGCTTACTCATCGCTCAAATTCGATCCTTCGGTAGCAGAGCGTCAGCGACGCTGCCGAAGGAACCGGCCAAACCAACAACCAACAACCCAAAGGAATTGCCAGGCCTCAGCACAGTCGCCGTTTAACTTACACGACGCCCCTTACCTACTCAGCCAAACACCTGACTCGAGGTCAGCACTTCAACATTGTTCGGCAGGCGACGGCGTTATCGTATCGCGACGTAACCTTCGGTCTCCTTACCGCCCCCTACGGGATTTCCCCGTAAGAAGGTTAGGGTTTCCTACGGCTAACCCTTAATCTGGTTCCTGAGCCGTTTCCAGCCAGGTTCTAAATTAAGGGCTCGTGGTCTAGCCTGGCAAATGTCCACTATTCAATTGTCGTACGGGCAGTTTACCCGACAACGGCACAACCTAAACAGCGGGCAAGAAACTTTTTTCGGGATAAGGCGGGCGTAATCCCCTCTCCCTTGAGGGAGAGGGTTATACACTCTATCCCTCCAGGTATGATTTTCTAATCCCTCCAGGTATGATTTTCTATCCCTCCAGGTATGATACCTGGAGGGATACACAAGGGTGAGGGTGAGACACCGCTGTGCGCGGGTCTCCGACCCCGCACTCCCTCCGACCGCGGGTCCCCGACCCGCCCCAAAGAACCGCCCGCGGCCCGTCTTACCCGCCGGGACCAAACAGCGTCAGCACGAACACCAGCCCGTCCTGCGCTTCCAGGGCGTGCGGTAAGCCCGGTGGCATGAAAAACCACGACCCCGGCAGCGCGTCGTGCCATTCGTCGCCAAGTTTGAACCTGCCCCTGCCTTTGATGAAATGCAGCGCCGCGGCTCTGCTCGCTGTGTGTTCGGAAAGCGCCTGTCCGGCGGAGACGCAGAATATCTCCACCTCGCCGAAGTCGCCTTCAGCCAGCGTCTTGCTCACTATTCCGTCCGTTACAAATTCGATCTTCTCGTCCAGCCGCAGCGCGACCGGACCCGTCTCAGTTTCCGCCAATTCGACCTCCTCTGATGAGATGTGTCGTTTGATCGGTCCGATCGGTCTGATCCGTCCGACCCCCTCGTAACCCCCTGTTACATCGCTGCCTTTACTTCCGCTTCCCCCGCGCGCTCGAACACCATCTCTCCATCCTGGGCGACGTCCACGCGTATCTTATCGCCTTCCCGAAACTCGCCCTGGATCAGACGAAGCGCCAGCGGGTCCTGAATCTGTCGCCGGATCGCCCGTTTGAGCGGCCTCGCGCCGTAAACCGGGTCGAAGCCCTCTCTGGCGATCACATCCTTGGCCGCGTCAGTCAACTCGATCTCTATCTTCCGGTCCGCAAGCTGCTTTTGCAGACGCCGCAGTTGGATGTCCACGATCCGGCGGATGTGCTCCGGAGTCAACGAGTTGAAGATGACGACCTCATCTATACGGTTGAGAAACTCCGGCCTGAACTGCAGCCGCAGCGCCTCCATTACGCGGCGACCCATCTCCTCGGCGTTCTTACCGGCCAAGTCCTGTATCCACTGCGAGCCTACGTTGGAAGTCATTATTATGACTGTGTTCTTGAAATCCACCGTCCGCCCCTGCCCATCGGTCAGGCGACCGTCATCGAGTATCTGCAGCAGCACGTTGAACACGTCCTGGTGCGCCTTCTCGATCTCGTCGAACAGGATGACCGAGTACGGCCTGCGCCGTACGGCCTCTGTGAGATAGCCCCCCTCTTCGTACCCTACATAGCCCGGCGGAGCGCCGATCAACCTGGCGACCGAATGCTTCTCCATGAACTCCGACATATCGATCCGCACCATCGCCTTCTCGTCGTCAAAGAGGAACTCCGCCAGCGCGCGGGCCAGCTCCGTTTTGCCTACCCCGGTCGGCCCCATGAATATGAAGCTTCCAATGGGCCGGTTCGGGTCCTGCAGCCCCGCGCGGGCGCGCCGGACGGCGTTGGCGACGGCTCCGATAGCCTGGTCTTGGCCGACCACCCGCTCGGCAAGCCGCGACTCCATTCTCAAGAGCTTCTGGACCTCGCCCTCCATCATCCGGCTGATCGGTATGCCGGTCCACTTGCTGACGACCTCCGCGATGTCCTCCTCGTCAACTTCCTCTTTCAGCATCTTCTGGTCTTTCTGAAGCTCCTCCAGCCGCGCATTCTGCTCGTCGAGCTTCTTTTGAAGGTCGAGCTGAACGCCGTACCTGAGCTCGGCGGCCTTGCCCAAATCGCCGGACCGCTCGGCGGACTGCATATCCGTCTTCGCCTGCTCGATGCGCTCCTTGATGTCGCGTATGCTGGTGATGGCCTGCTTCTCGTTCTGCCAGCGCCCCTTCATCGCGTCGGCCTGCTCGCGCAAATCCGCGAGCTCTTTCTCGAGTTTCGCCAGCCGTTCCTCAGAGGCCGCGTCGGTCTCTTTGCGAAGCGCCTCGCGCTCGATCTCAAGCTGCATCATGCGCCGCTGGACCTCATCGATCTCCGTCGGCACACTGTCTATCTCGATCCTGAGCTTGCTCGCCGCCTCGTCTATCAGATCGATGGCCTTGTCCGGCAGGAAGCGATCTGTTATATATCGGTGTGAGAGCACGGCCGCGGCGACGAGCGCGGAGTCCTTGATCCGCACGCCGTGGTGCACTTCGTATCTCTCTTTCAAACCGCGAAGTATGGCGATCGTGTCGTCAACGTTCGGCTCATTCACCAGGACCGGCTGGAATCTCCGTTCCAGAGCGGCGTCCTTCTCGATGTGCTTGCGGTATTCGTCCAGTGTCGTGGCTCCGACCGCCCGGAGCTCGCCGCGAGCCAGCATCGGCTTCAGCATGTTGGCGGCGTCAACGGCCCCCTCCGCCGCGCCGGCGCCGACTATCGTGTGAAGCTCGTCGATGAAGAGTATGATCTCGCCACCCGCATCGGATATCTCGCGCAGCACGGCTTTGAGCCTGTCCTCGAACTCACCTCGATACTTCGTCCCAGCGACCAAGCTGCCCAAGTCGAGCCCGATGACTTTCTTGTCCTTGAGACCTTCAGGCACGTCACCGGCGACTATCCGCTGCGCCAGCCCCTCGACTATAGCCGTTTTGCCAACGCCGGGCTCTCCGATCAGCACGGGATTGTTTTTCGTCCTGCGTGAGAGGACTTGCACGATCCGGCGAATCTCAGCGTCGCGCCCGATGACGGGATCGAGCTTACCCAGCCGCGCCAGGTCGGTCAAGTCGCGGCCGTAACGCTGAAGCGCCTGGTACTTTTCCTCCGGGCTCGGATCGGTTATGCGCATACTCCCGCGCATTTCCAGGAGGACCCTGTAGATCGTATCCTTGTTGACCCCGTAGCTGCGCAGTATCGAGCCCGCGGCGCCGTCTATTTCACTGGAAAGCGCGATCAGCAGGTGCTCCACGCTCACGTATTCGTCTTTGAGCCGCTGGGCTTCGTTCCAGGCCACTCCGAGAACCGACTTCAGCCTGGCCCCGATATACGCCTGGACGGTCACCGCGCCGGAAACCTGCGGCAGTTTCGCTATCTCGCTCTCTACCTGACGAGTGAGAGGATCCTGGCTCACCCCAAGCTTCTGCAGCAGCGGCAGCACGATTGCGCTTTCCTGACGCAAAAGCGCGAGCAGCAGATGCTCCGGCTCGATTTGCTGGTTGCCCCGTTCATCCGCGAGGATATGCGCGTTCTCCAGGGCTTCCTGGGCCTTAATTGTAAACTTATCCAGTCTCATCCGCGCTTCCCTCCCAACCGCGGGGCTTGGCTGTCACCGAAGATATCGATCGCGACACTATCCTGATGTTGCACTGAATTCTCGCACCGTCAAACGTAGAGTTGATAGCATTCTGAGAATACCACTTGAGTCTGCGTTGTCAAGTGATACCGTAACAGTTCAGGAATGGTCGGTACGACTCTTCTTGCTGCTTACCCTTGGGAGAGCACGAGCGTAATCCCCTCTCCCTTGACGGGAGAGGGTTAGAGCCGGATTATTCGTGAACAACGCCTGGGGGTCGTCATTCTGAACGCAGTGAAGAATCTTCTATCGCACAAGCGCCAGGTTCGGCTTCGCAGTTGGACGTTGCAGCTATCCGGGAGAAGATCCTTCGCAAGCTCAGCTTCCTATAATGTTGTAGGTCCTTCTTGGTAGAGTAGTTTGAGAAACAAAGACCAAGGAGGAACCTACATTGAGAAGTATGCCGAATGTTCTGAGAAAGTGTCAAGCTGTGCCGGACTTTCAGAGTGGAATAGTC
>JAUSGG010000020.1 GCA_030649165.1 Armatimonadota bacterium | reverse complement strand
TTGAAATCCTGCTCCAGACCCTCTTCCGAGCTCTTGCGGGTGTAGATCGCACTGGTTCGATTGCGGGATTTAACGGGCTCCATCTGTCGCCTCCTCGTGGGTGCTCCTCAGGCCAAAGAACAATGGTCCCGACCAGCGGGTGCCGGTTATCTTGCGGGCGACCTCGGACAGCGACTTGTACTGCTTCTTCTGAAACATGATGGCTGATTCGAGCACGGTCACCTGATGCTGAACGCCGTGCCATTCACGCAGCAGCACGGTTCCGGACTTCAGGCTGCGCTCCGGCGCGACCTTTATGGGTCGTCGCGCCGCCGCGTTCTCGGCAACCTTGGCCAGGACTCGGCGCGTGGCCGGCTTGAGCCCGCCGTAAGCATTTTCCTGCATGCGGTAAGCGATCGCGCGAACTAGGAGGTCACGGCTGATCTTGCGTGGCGTTTCAGTGTCGTACAACTCGAGCCAGCGTGCTTGCAGTTGCGCGCGGCTTAAGGCCGCGAGTCCGGCGATTTCGGCGGACAGTTCTTCAGCGGTTGGGATCTTAGCCTTCATTATGTGCCCGTCCTCTCTCGGGCGGTCACACCTTCGCTCTTGTCGCGGCACGCATCCAGTCATGAAGAACCGAGAAAACTTGATCTAACTGGACGACCAGACGACGCGGATCGGTAGCTAGTCAAAAGCGCTTTCCAGGCCGTCCAAATGACCGTTCCAGGTCACTCTTTCGCAGGAAATACGAACTTAAGGCCCAACATGACTCGCTTCACCCGCCGAACAGAGCAAACATCCGCTGCGAGCCGATATGGCTCAGGAGAACAGAACTGATGGATACGCCGAAATTGGCCAGTGAAAGCAACAACGAGGTCTTGCCCGAACGCTCTACGCCTCCCGCCAAGAGTGCTAAGCCGAAAGCGGTAAGCGTTGAAAACAAAAAGGCCGGTAAGCGAGCAACTGCCAAAAACGCCAAAGCAAAACCTTTGGCGAGGAAGGCAACCGGAAATTCGAAATCAGAGGATCCCGTCTGCCGCTACTGCGGGAGCAAAGACCTGGCCCCCAGCTTCATCAAGCGGCGCGATCGCCGGTGTCGAAAATGTTTCAGCAAGCGCTATGGATCGGCAGCACGACCTGCGAAGAAAAAAGTCAAGAGATAGATTCGATCTAGGAGTTGTCAGGGGCTGGGGTTCGTCAGAGGCTCGGCCCCTGAGCATTCGCAGAGGCATTATCGACTCAATTATAGGGAAGGAGTTGGGAAGAACTACACTAAAGACTTAGCCTACTGGATAGGAATATCTTTTGTGCTATAGAAGTATGCGAAACCTGAAGGAGTAATCCATTGGATCTGGACAAAATAGTTTCTGAGCTGAAGAGCGAACGCGATCGGATAGATCGAGCGATCAACGCTCTGGTCGATGGAGTTGGTGCGGTAAGCTCCCCACGAGCCACAGGAGCCGGAGTGCCAAAGCGTGCAAAGGGCATCAGCGCCGCGGGCAGGCGCCGGTTATCAGAGGCCATGAAGGCACGGTGGGCAGCTCGCAAATCCAAGTCTACAGAGGCGTCGCGTGTTATTGCATCGGCGACTAAAGGCGGGGCGAAGCGCGGTATGAGCGCTGCGGCCAGGAAACGCATATCTGAAGCGATGAAGAAACGCTGGACCGAAAAGAGGAAGAACGCTTCGCTAGGCGGCGTCGATCGAAAAGCTAAGCTCGACTAAGAGCGCCGGATCCTTCGCAGAAATCGCTTCTGCGAAGGACGCAGCCCATGTGATTTTCCCGATCTCAAACTGTGACATGACCTCGACGCGTAGAGGTGTTATCTCGGGACGATTGCCGGTACGGCAATTCTTCAGCTAATCGCTAGCTGAGGATCCGAGATAACACCCGTTGTACGGCTGCGGCCTCGCGCCGATGGACCGTTTTTATCAGGTCGAAAACCTGCAAAACGACGCACTATGTTGGCGGCTGTAAGGTGCTCTCAGCTCGCGCTGTCTTTACCGTCCTCGTCATTCCCCTCCCCGAGCGCGCTCCGGGCTGCGGCGGGCAAACCTCTCACATCTTTGAAGGCATCGTGTAGTTCACGAAGCCACTCCCACTTCTCGGCGGGAGTAAGCTCCTTATCCGCGATAATGGGTCCGGAGTTCAGACTAACGGGCTCCGGATTCAAGTCACGATTGGGATCTACGAAGCGCACGATCCAGTTCAGCAGGCTGACGGCCGCTCGTGAGTCCCCCTTGAATGGCTTGGAAAGACCGCTTTCTAACAACGCGCGTAGCTTGGTCACTTTCCTGGTTCGGTCGCCTTCGCGGATGGTAACCGTCTCTCCCAACAATTCTGTAACCTCCGTCCTCACACTGCGTGTGCGTTTCGGCCGGCCTTTGGGGTTGCCGGACCTTCCTTTGACAAACCTCGTGTGCTTAGGTGGCTTTCCGTATCCGCCGCCCTTATTCTCGTCGTCCACCGTCATCCTCCTCATAGGTTGCATTATCGAGCCCGTCCGTCGCTCGCTCAGCTGCGACATCCTCGAAGCTGAGCCCATTCTCCGAGTGAACCGCCTTCTGGCCAGTAACGTTTTGGTAGCGTTTGATCGCCACATCGACATACGCGGGATCAATCTCCATCACGTACGCTCGTCGGCCTGTCCGTTCGGCCGCGAGCAAGGTGCTCCCGCTCCCTGATAAGCAGTCTAGAACGACGCCGCCGCGTTTCGAGCAGTCAAGCAGAGCATCTGCGACCAGAGCCACCGGTTTAACGGTTGGATGTAGCGCGAGGTCGGCTCGTCCGGCCTCGTTGAGAGAACTTGCCCCAGGGTAGTCCCACACATTTGTGCGGTTGCGGCCCCAACGGCCTAGATCTATATTGTTGATGTGTGGAGCGCAGCCTTTCTTCAAGCAAAGGATAAGCTCGTGCTTCGAGCGGTAAAGCGATCCCATACCACCGTTGGTCTTGTTCCAAACACAGATGTTCTTCAGCTCTGCATAGACCTGCTTCGCCGATGCCAAGAGTTCGCCGAGATGGCGCCAGTCCATGCAAACGTAGTGAATCGATCCGTCTACGCTGAAGTCGGTGAGATGACGAAGCGCAGTCAGGAGAAAAGCTACGAATTCAGCTTCCGACATTTCGCCCGAGGCCATCGCGAACTCGCGATGCTTGACGGCGCCCAGACCACAAACATTTCCATCAATGGCCACATTGTAAGGAGGATCAGTGAACACCAACTGCGCACGTAAACGACTTAACAACCTTTTGAAAGAATCAACTTTCAGACAATCGGCACATAGCAGCCGATGATCTCCTAGCACCCACAGATCCCCGAGCCGGCTGACTGGTAGTTCACATTTTGGTATCTGGTCGGCAGGATCTGGTGCCTGGGTGCTGCCGAGAGTGATATCCACTTCCGCACTCGAAAAGCCGGTCACTTCCAAATCGAAATCGATTTCGACCAAACTGCGGATCTCAATTGCGAGCAGATCGTGGTTCCAACCAGCGTCTTCAGCGATGCGATTGTCAGCTAATCGGTATGCTCGTACTTCGGCTTCCGTGAGATGCTCAACGCGGATTACAGGGACAATCTTGAAACCCAGCCGCTTCAGTGCACCTAGCCTGCCATGGCCGCAAATCACATTGTTCTTACCATCGATCACTATTGGGTTGATTATTCCGAATCGCCTGATACTCCCCTCAATGAGCTTGAGTTGCGCCTTGGAATGATTACGTGGATTTGTTTCATATGGTCGAATCTTGCCGATATCGATCAACTCTATTTTTGGCGAATTTCTTGAACCTTTCCTCAAAAGACTCTCCTTCATTGTCCATCGGAATCATGCCTACCTTGTTGCCAAGGTCCGTACGCTCTTTGCTTTCAGGCGAAGAGCTTTTCGTCGTTAGATTTGGTTGCATCTTTCCTCCTCCGATCTGTTTATGGGTTTTTCCCCGGTACGTTCGACCTGTTATCTCTCTTTCCTTCTCGACCTCCTTGTTTCTTTGATTCTCCGAGTCGGCGGACTAAGAGAAATGGATTGCCGTCGACAAACTCATTTCGAAGCCGCCGCTCCGTTAGGTTCTTAAAGCTGGAAACCTTTCTTCACGCGCACCAGTCGGTGGCGGCATAATGGGATCCCCGATCCTATGCCGCTGGCGCGCATCAAAAAGAAATGCCGTCGATCCTGCTTAAAGCAGGTTGACGGCGCGTTGATCTAAGGACAAATGAGGATGTTAGAATTTGGGAATCGTTTAAAACGCCCGTTTCGTCCCTCGGCGGATTGGTTACCGCTCATGGCGTTCGGTACCGCGCGCACCCCGCGTGATATCAGTAGCTCGTTTACCGCATTAGAATCCTGATTCTGAGAAGCAAGTGCATTTCTCCTAGCGCGACCCCCGTAGGGGGGTGAGTGCAGTTAAAAAAATATCAGTCCGAGAAATGCAGCAACGCCGTTTTGACCTCCAAAGCCATTTCGGTGAGATCGACGACCAGAAACACTCCCTTATGAACAGTGTTCATTTGCGAGGGGTCGAACCACGATACGTAAGGAACGACTCCGCGCACGCCTCCGCCAGGTACGCGCTCCTTTGACTTTCGCGTGTAGAGCTTTACGAGTCGTCTTTCGCCAATCGGCGGAATCTCGTCGAGATTCAGCTTTTCTCGGTCAACAAACTTCTGGAAGCCCTCCATCATGTGTTGAAGCAGCTCGCGTGATGCGAAGTCCGCTACTTGCTTTGCGATGTTGCCTTCCATAAGCGAGTCAAAGTCGTAGATGCGGCGGCGACCATCCCCGGAGAGTTCGGCGCGGATAGTTCCCCGGCTAACCCAGTTGTCCGCTTCTTTCTTGCTCAAATCAGTTACTGTTCGGAATTGCGCATAAGAAAAAGTGCGCTTCTTCGGAGGTCGTTTATTCCGCCGCATGCGATCTAAATAGGAGACCTCCGTACGGGGGTCAATGGGCGCGCGATAGTTCTGACCGAACGTTTGTAAAGCTCCACTGGGAAGTCGGTTTCGGTTAGAACCTTTAGTTTCGGACTGGCAGATTACCATGTCTCCGTCCTTAGAGCGCGCCTCAATTTCGACTTCGCAGATGCGAGTGTTCAGCAGTACGCCCGTCGGAAACTCATTTTATCGATTTCTGCGACTTTCGTTTGCGGAAAGTTCTTCGGGTCACGTTTATCCCGAACTTGATTCGGATCAATAACCAACCTAGCGGCGATTCATGTGGGAGATGTTAGGGGAAACCGGTGCCGGCTTTCTTTTAGAGTGGAGCCGTCAAATTTTACCGTCGAATGCAAGGCCATGGACAGGTTAGTCGCCGATTCTCACCATCGATTACCGCAGTCCTTGCATGCCGACGACATTCGGACAGGTTAGATACAGCATCCACCGAGTTCGACTTCACCCCTGTCCCAGTCCTCAAAAAGCTCGTCGGAGGGAAGGCCATACATAATAGGCACCACGCGTTCCGATACGCATTTGGGGCACCGAGCCGGCGGCACCTGTTGCCGCGTCGATTTCTTAGATTTCAGAGTTTTCGCCATCTACAGGAACTCAATCTTTGCCGCCACGCCTGCGGTCGGACGTCTGCCGGTCGGAAGAACCGAACGGAGCAGCTGAACGTTTTTCAGGAGTTTTTGAGTTGATTGCTCTACTGCGCCGGAACAGCTCACGGGTCCGGTTATAATTTCGTTCCTCCAACAGCACCAAACCGGCAGGCAGCGCGGACTGAGCTCCCGCAGCGATCAGCACACCCGCCAACTATCACTCTTGGTCCTCTTCTGATCTTCTTGCCGTTCTGGTCGAAGACGAATGCTATCTTCTTGTTGCCCTGGCTGTCGCCGGAGATATCGCCGACCAGCATCCACGGATGTCAATCGCGTTATGGCTGGAATAGGTTCAGCGGTCGACCTGGCAGCGCTGCTGGGAACTCGAACGGCACTCATACCGAAGAGGGCGAACCGTCCAGACAAGCGCTAAAGTCCGAGCAGCCTTCACATGCCTACATAGTTTTCGGGCTATTGTTGAGGGCCTCGATGAATGCATTGTCGTTGAACACCTTGCTGACCGCGTTCCGCATCGCCGCGTTGAGCATCCGCTCCGCATTGTCCTCTCCCGAGATCATCGTCCAGTCCTTGCTCTCTCCAGTGATAAACCGGTCATAAGCCACAGAACCGTCCGGCCGTTTTACAGAGACGTCCATCCCCATCGTCGCCGACGCCTCACCGGAGAAAAAGCCGATCGAGAATTGATTCTGGAAGTTGGAGAGGCTCACTGAAACAACGTTGCCACCCGCTCTATCGGTGAAGCCACGACTGTGCAACTCAGTTTCGAATGCGGTCTTCAAAGTTGCCGGAACATCGCTATTGGAAACGATATCGGCGGTTTTCATCCCGAAGCCGTTGATCTTTTGTCCGACGGTCTGCGTCGGACGCTTGTCAATCACCTGTACCATCACTGGCAGCGAATCCGCCTTTGCCATTTTGGTTTCCTGGCTCGTCGGCTCGTATGCGAGATTGACGTGCCCGGTCGTGAAGGCGCATCCGCTGAGCAGCGGCATTGAGGCCGCAACTAGGCCGGGGATAAGAAGTGAACGAGTTAAACGATCGCTTAGCATCCGAAGGATCAAAATCATCTGCATTCTTCTACCTTTCGATTTCAATGCGATGGTGTCTCGACGTCAGATGCCCCATTGTCGTGGGGCGCCAACGAATCTGACTGAATCCTGCTGGCGTTTGGTGCGGGATCGAGATGAGCATTCAGCGAGGTTTGTTGATGCGCGAAGCCAGCTCCGGCGCCAGCATCTATCGCCCATGGAAGCATGAGCGGGAACACGTCCACGATTATCGCAGGCTCCACCTGTGAGCCATCGACCAGGTCCGTCGATTGGTATCCGATCTTGCTGAAGTGGAGTTGTAGATCCTGATTTCGCGGAACGGTGATTGTGAAAGGCGTGGTTCGGGTCTCGCCATTGCTGAGAGTGACCGTCGCTCCTGTAGGATCGCTGGTGACCGTGATCTCCTCGGTAGTCCCCTGGAACAGCAACAGGCAGGAGCATAACCAGCACGAGTTAAAGGCCCATGCCAAGATAAACAGAGTTCTCCGAAGACTCATCTCATTCACCTGCGAACCAAAATCCGGTGCTCTTGGCGCTACCGCGTCTCTCGAGTCAGACTCGGCCTCAGCTCGCCGCCTCAATGCACGATGTTGCCGCCCCCAAGATATACCTGGCTCTCTTGGTTAGTGGTGAAGGCAAGCTCGTTCGTTCCCCATCGAATAAGCCGGTGCGGGTAGCCGTTGATGTTGTCGATCTTGATCGAATCGACCAGGTTGAAATGAGCGAGATCGAAAGCCTTAATGATGAACGTCGAAGGTATCGAGGTGCCCATGATGAGGTACGCCCTGTTCAGCTTTGAATCAGGCACCATCCGGCCAGTTGCGAAAAAATTGCCCTCCGGAAGCGCAGTCACCGGATCAACAGCCTCGCCATAATCTCCGTAAAGCAACTTCGTGCCTGGATCAAAATGAATGCGCGCGCGGAAACCCGTGAACAAGCCGGCGTAGAGCTGGTCGAGAACGACGCCACTCGCGTTCACCTTGAGCGCAAAGAAATCGAAGTCGAGCTCGTTGTCGATCGCGTAAAGTGTACTGGCGTCGGGCCCCCACTGGAGAGAATCGTATAAATTACCTCCGTTGTTATAGGTGGCCAGCAACGGTCGCAGGGTTGAGCTGTCGAAGATCACAATTCCTCCCAGCGCCCATGGAGAGACGCCGAAATTGGCAAGGGCAACTGCGATCGTGTTCGGCGCTTTAGGCGCGACCTGAATATCAAGCGCCCAATACGGACCTAAAAAACTGTCACTCCCTAGCAGGATGTTGATTAAAGGGTGAATTTGGAAAATTCGCCTCCAATCGCGAAGCGTACAAGCCTCTTGAGATCATTCGAGATCAGTAAGTGTGTAGCTAAATCCAACAATTTGTATTTTTCAACAGCCTGCTAGGTCGGGCGTAAGACTCGGCAACGTTAGGCGTTCGACTGAAGCCGCTCCGTCCAATCCTGTGTACAGATACTTGCAGTCGTCCGAGATTGTGATCACGTCGGGTCCGCTGCCGGCAAATCGCGACGAAGTGATTCCGCCAATCGCCGGGTCCAGCACTGCGACCGAATTGTCGGTGGGCACTGATACGTATATCAGTCCGCGTACCGAATCGAAGACGAGGTCCTTTGACGATTGATCAATCTCGAGCAGGGCGAAGCCCGGACCTCCGGAACTGCCCACGAAAAACGTAGAGGCATTGGAAATCGAAGATGGCGGAGTGGCGACGCCTACCTGCTTCGCGCCGACATTCTGAATGTCGGACGCCAAGATAGAAGCACTAAGTTGGGTTGAGGATATGAACGTCGTCGGCCGGGCGACGCCGTTGAAGTTTACAAGAGAAGTTGTTTTGAAATTCGTTCCGTTTACCGTGAGAATAAATGCGTCATAACCGACGATCGCCGAACTCGGTGTCAGGCTCGAGATCGAGGGACCGCCCACCGCGGGAGTGGAAGTCGCGGTCGGAGTTGGAGAACGGCTGGGGGTGGGCGCCGGTGTCGAAGTGCGAGTCGCGGTCGCCGTGCGGGTTGCTGTGGCGGTACGCTTAGGAGTCGAGGTGGCTGTCGGGACTGCTCTCCTGGCCGAACCGGATAGCGCCACATTGAAGTTTTGCCGCTGGCTCGCGTCGCTGGTGATCGCTATCGAAGAATGGAATTTGCCCGCGCCGCCGGGAGCAAATCTTACCGTGACGACCTGCCGCGATCCTGCCTCGAGCGCAAATGCACCGGAGCCTGATAAGATCGCGAAAGGGGCGGCTACCGATCCCACAGAGCCGCTGATCGGACCGCCGACCGCAATCAAATTGATGGAAATCTGCTCTGCCTGGCTAACTGAGCCGAAGTGCAATGACCTCGGCGAAGCCTTAAGAGACGACTTTCCTGACCGTGCCTGCGGAACCGATTCTGCTCCCCTAACGATGGCGGTCGTCGCCAGGAGCAGAATCGCGAACAGGCCGACTTTCCGCCTCAAACCATTACCCTCATTGATGGCGCGCAGCATCGATGTCAGTCGAGCATTCTGCGCGGGCGGACTATACTCCGAAGTTGTCCGGGGGGCCAACTCTTTGTCGAATTCGGCTGCCGACATCGTGAGGCGGCGGCTACAGACTCTAGCGGTTCGCTCTTCACGGGCCTCGGCTCCATTGTGGCCCCTGAGCGGTAACGAGGACGAAGACTCGGACCGGATTGCTTCATTTGAGTTTCTAAGGTGCTCGTCTACAAACGAGTCGTGGGTAGACGTCAAGAAGCAATGAGGTTGCTTTTGCTCTTTTAGTGAACTTGCCCAGGGATCGAGGCGACCGCTTTTGGGTCGGGATATCTTGGACGCGTTTGCTCAAATCGGAGGCTATCTTCGCCTGGACGGCTTGGTTGCGTACTCGCGGAACCATCGCCAAGCTGGTCCATCCGCGCGCATTAAGTGTGCGTAGCATTCATTGCACAAAATGACTTTGAAGCTGATCCAGAACCTGTCCATCACAAGATCAAGATTTCTTTCTATGCCTGATTTGCCGCAACGCTCACACCGATTGAATGTTCCGTCCATTCTGACCGCTCAAGAGCCGGAAATTGTTCAGGTCAGGACATTACTCACTCTCCGCCCTCTTGACATTGGCCGTTTGCGTACTTGCTCCCGGCGGGACAGATGCCGCGAATCGCCTGCGAGTCGTTTGTTTTGGAAGAATCTGCCATCCCCTCTTCCGAGTTCGGCAGCGAGTTAGCCGTTCCGCACTGGTAGATCGAAGCGCCTTGCTGCTCGCATTTTTCCGGTGAAAAGGTCATCCTCGCCATCGCGGCCTTCGGATCCGTGTGAGCAACCGTGTTGCTACACCCAACCACAAACATGCTAGCTGCTACGATTGAGGCTAAGACTGTGTCTATGAGCTTTTCCAACGTTTCTAACTCCCATAAGAGTCGCGCAGGGCGATGTGACTCTGCATGAGAGACAACATCTAGTGGCCTGTAACTGTGACATTGGTATCGGAATAGATGCGATGGTTGGGGTCGCGATAGGTCCACTTGATGGGTTTGGGAGCGCGGTTGTAGTGACGGATGTAGCGCATCAGCTTGCGGGCCAAGTCCTTAACCGAGGTAAAGATGCCGCGGGCAATGACATCGCGCTCGATCTTGGCGAACCAGTTTTCGACCTGGTTGAGCCAGGAAGAGTAAGTCGGCGTGTAGTGGAGGTGCAGTTTGGGGTGCGCCGCGAGGAATTGCTCAACCCGCATGGTTTTATGCGCCGACAGGTTGTCCGCGATAATATGGATCTCCTTGCCGCGCGGCTGATTGGCGACCAGGTCGGCGAGGAAGGCCACAAACTCCTGGCTGGTGTGATGCGCGGCGGTTTTGCCCACCACCTTGCCGCTGCGGGTGTTAAGCGCGGCGTACAGCGAAAGCGTCCCGTGCCGGTAGTACTCAAAGCCGTGGCGCTCCAGCCGCCCGGGCGACAACGGCAGCACCGGATCGAGCCGGTCCAGGGCTTGGATGGCGGTCTTTTCGTCGACACAGAACACCGCGGCGTGCTGCGGTGGTTTGACGTACAGCCCGATAATATCAGCCGCCTTGAGCTCGAAATCCGGGTCGTCGGAGGCCATGTAGCGCTCGATCCGATGGGGCTTGAGTCCGGCGCGCCTCCACACCCGCGCCACCATCATATGGCTAACGCCCAAATGCTGGGCCAACTTGCGGCTACTCCAGTGCGTGGAGCCGTCCGCCGCAGGTCTGCGGGTCCACTCCAGAATCCGGGCCTCCAGCGCCGGGGTTCGTTTCTCCACCGCCCGTCCACTATGGCGCGAGTACAGCCCGGCCAGCCGCTCAGCCTCGAAGCGCCCCTTCCAGCGACTAATATAGTTGGGGTTGCAACCGAGCAGCTGGCGAATCGTCAGGTAGGACTTCCCTTGCGCCAACAGCAGGATCAGCCGCGCCCGGCGCACATCCTCGGCTGGCAGGGTGCGCGAGCGCACTCTATCCCTCAGTTCCTTGCGCTCCCTCGGGGCCAATCCAAGCTCTCCATCAAGCATCCCTTACGATACACTAACCCGATACCAATGTCACTGTTACAGGCCACTAG
>JAUSGG010000011.1 GCA_030649165.1 Armatimonadota bacterium | reverse complement strand
CTGAGCGCCAGCGAAGGATCTCGTATCACGAAAATACCACGTGAGGTTTGAACAGGCCCCACCTGGCGCAGTAGCAAAACAAGATTCTTCTCTTCGTTCAGAATGACAATCTCCGCGGCGTTGTTCGTGAATAATACAGGTTAGAACATACCTGTGCCGGCGCTCCCTTAACGACCAGCGTCAGGTTGTCGCGGTCGAGTGTAACTGTAGCTTTTCCAAGCGGCGTTTCTCCCTGCTTGCAGACCACACACTTCACGTCCGTCTCCTTCATCAAACCCGATTATATCACAATAACCCGAGCGAGGTTCATCCCTGCAAGGATTCTCCCCCACCCTCGGCTAACTCTACATTGAAACACCACGCGCTGCCCTCACGCGAATCCCGCTATTGCGTGCGCGAAAGGAACTGGTAGAGCAATGAAAACGAGACCCCGCATCCTCGCTCTCGCGGCCGTTCTGTTGACTCTCGCCTTTGTAACGGGAGCGGAAGCCACGGGCCAGTTGACCGAGTATTACATCGACTGGGCCAGATCGACGGAGGGGGCGTCTATCGCTTCACCCTGCACGACGATCCCCGGGCTGGGTATTCAGAAGATACTGGACCCGGTTAAAGGCGAGGACGGCTGCATATTCGCCGACGGAATCGAGCAGCGGGAGGAGTTCACGATCGATCTGGGCAAGGAGCGCCAACTCGGGCAGATCATGTTCATCACTACCACCTCGACCGTATACGAAGGCGAGTTGAAGCGAAAGCCGAACAGCGTTACCGTCGGCATCTCCAACGAGAGCGCGCAGGGGCCGTGGAAGACCGTGTACACGAGGGACCCGGCTGATGTGGTGGATACATTCGCGCTCGACAACGTTCCCGCCCGCTGGCTGCATTTCGACCTGGGGGTGAACAAGGACGGCGTCGGCTCGCGGGTCTCCAAGGTCAAGATATTCAAACGATACCTTCTGAAGCCCGGGCCGGAGTTGATGAAGACCTTCCACAAGGAGTTCCGTCGCGATGCCGAGGGTCTGGGCGATTTCTGGAAAGCCGTGGATGCCCGGCAGTGGGACGCCGCGTGCGACGCGATAATAGAGCATTATTCGCACGCCGAGCCGGAGCCAAGGGGAGACGCGAGCCCGCGCGTGAAGGCATGGATGCAGAACGTCGAAGGCGGTGAAGACTGCGTCTACAAGTTCGACAGCGCCGATTGGGACTGGTTTCAGCTCAAATCCGAATGTCCGCACTCACCGCTTGGCATACGTCCCGGCGGTTACACTATTCTCCACCTGCTTACCTCGGCTTACGCGGCCACCGGCGAGACGCCGTACATAAAGCAGCTTGCGGCGCTGCTTCGCGACTGGCTGCAGGACCTTCCATGCCCAGGCGCGCATCGAGGGCAGGACGGCGACATCGTATCCGGCTGGGCCGGGCTCAACGCCAGCAACCGGGCGTCATCGTTCGGGCGGATGGTCCGGGTGGTGTTCCCCGCCAAGGAAGGCTTCGATAGAGACCTCAAGATCAACCTGCTCTACTCCGTATGGGAGCACTGCACATTTCTTCACACCATCTCGCCGGAGCTCGGCGGCAACTGGCTGACCAACGTCAACGCGAACCAATTCGAGGCGGCGATCGGCTTCCCGGAAATGGTCCAGCAGAAGCAGTGGCTGGAAGACTCGAAGTCTACGTTCGAGCTGAGTATGTCCAGGGACGTCCACCCGTCAGGCAAGGAGAAGGAAGACTCGACGATGTACGTGCCCATCGCCTCCGGGCAGTTGCTCTGGAGTTACTCGAATATGAGAAAGGCGAAGGTCGCTTTGGCGCCGGAGGCGGAGGAGCGAATGGCGAGGTTGTACGACTGCCTGGCGTGGATGCACTACCCCGACAGATCGCTGCCCGCAATCGGCGACGCCCACCGCGAAGTCCAGCTTATTAAGGAGGGTGGCGTTCTCCCCGCCGGTTACCTGGATCTGTTCGACCGGCCCGATCTGGTCTACATCAACACTCAGGGTAAACAGGGAACAATGCCCGCCCAGGCGTCGAGGGCGTTCTCCGACGGCGGCTGGTACATAATGAGGACCGCCTGGGACACGAAGCCTTACGAAGATGCGCGGCAGATGTTCTTCAAGTGCGCAACGACGCGCGGACACGGACACCCGGACCAGCTTGAGGTCACGGTGTACGCGTATGGCAGGGAGATCATCACCGATCCCGGTATGGCCAGCTACGGGACGCCGTGGGAAGCGAACGTGGTCCCGACCTCCGCGCACAGCACAATCTGCGTTGACGAGAAGGACCAGTCTGTCGCCGGCGGCACGGAGAAGGCATGGGTTTCCGCAACAGGCGCCGATTTTGTGGACGGCGAGTTCCAGGGCTACAAGGAACTCTACCAGCGCCGGCAGATAATCTTCCTCAAACCCGTAGGGGGCGCGCCCGACTACTGGCTCATACACGACGACATCACCGGCGTCGGAAACCGCAAGCTCGACCTGAATTTCCATTTGAGCGAAGGGGCAAAACCAAAACTCGTCTCCGGGTCCGTCTGCACGACCTACCCCAGCGGAGGCAACGCGCTGATCAGGCTTGTGGATCAGTCCGTAAAACCCGAAATAGTTGACTCCTCGATCGCCGTGCTCACGTCCGTCACGCCGACCAAAACAGTGCGTTACAGGAAAGAGCAGGCCCCTCCCACCACATTTGACACGGTCATATTGCCCTACAAGGGCGCAAAGGCCCCGGCTGTCGCCACGAAACTACTCAAGATGGATCCCGAGTCCGCGGATAAGGATGCAATCGGCGTCAGGGTGGCTACGGACTACGGTTTCGACGCGATCGTAATGTCCACCAAACCGGGCAGCGCGCTGTCGTTTGAAAACGGCAGAATCAAGACCGACGGCTCGGCTCTTGTTATCCGGGTGGATAAGAAGGGCAAGATGGTCTATGCGTTCCAGGCGGGTGGGACGCACGCGGATTACCGGGGGAAACGGATTCTTAACGTAGAGGCCGGAGCCGGGTTCCGCGAAAAGCAGGGGGATCCGTAACCAGCCCGCATTATTCACGAAAAACGTTTGGAAGATCGTCATTCTGAACGAAGTGAAGAATCTAACCACGTTACGTGAGTAGATCCTTCGCTGGCCCCGATGGATCGGGGCTGGTCGCGCGCCTAGGCGGCCCGGTATTCCCGCACATCTACCTGCGTTCCCGCGCGCGCTTCTTCCTCAGCCGTTCCCAGCAGCTCAGCAACGATCTCTTCGTCCAAATACTCTTCACCGCAGTTCGAGCATACCTGTGCCGGCGCTCCCTTAACGACCAGCGTCAGGTTGTCGCGGTCGAGTGTGACTGTAGCTTTTCCAAGCAGCGTTTCTCCCTGCTTGCAAACCACACACTTCACGTCCGTCTCCTCCTTCGAAAACCCGATTCCCACAGATTTGCATCAGGTTCATATACAGTAATAACTATCGTTTGGTCCTCAACTCGGTCGTGCGCGGCAACAACATGAATTGGGCGTGCCCCGCGCCACCCCAATATGAGCCGACTGGGATATGGCAGATCATTAGGATAATCCTCTATGACTTCTCCAGAAGCCAGCGCCTGTCTGACCTCATCTGCGCTGACACCACGCTCAAACATCCGTTTAACCGCATACACGCGGAAGATAATCCGGTCCGGGTTCCATCTGATTGCTCCAGCGTACTATATCACACAGATCCAAGCCGGTAACGATCCCTGCAAGGAATCTCCCTTACCCTCGCCTAACTCTACACTGAAACATCACGCGCTGCGCCACGGCGCAAAAGGAGTTGGCAGAGCAATGAAAACGAGACCCTGCATCCTTGCTCTTGCGGCTGTTCCGCTGATTGTCGCCCTTATCACGGGAGCAACGGCCGCGGGCCAGCTTTCGGAATACTATTTCGACTGGGCCACATCCAAAGAAGGCGCGTCGATCACTTCGCCGTGCAAGACACTACCCGGCCTCGATATCAAGCGGATTCTGGACCACAGCAAAGACGAAGACGGGTGCATTTTCGCCGACGGTATCGAGCAGCGCGAGGAGTTCACCATCGACCTGGGCAGGGAGCGCCTGCTCGGACAGATCATATTCGTAAACACGACCGCACCCGTGTACGGAGAAATCAAGCGCGTGCCGAACAGCCTTACGGTCAGCATCTCTACCAAAAGCGCGGAGGGCCCCTGGAAGACCGTCTACACGAAAGACCCGGCGGATGTTGCCGACTCGTTCACTCTGGACAATGTCCCTGTACGCTGGCTGCATTTCGACCTGGGAGTCAACAAAGACGGTGTCGGCTCCCGCGTCGGAAAGGTCAAGATATTCAAGCGGCGCCTTCTCAAGTCCGGGCCGGAGCTGATGAAGACATTTTGCACTGAGTTCAGAAGGGACGCCGACGGCCTGCAAGATTTTTGGAAAGCGGTTGACGCCCAGCAGTGGGACGCCGCCTGTGACGCGATCATCGGTCATTACTCCAAGCCTGAGCCAAAGGGTAAGATAGAACAGTGGCTGGCGGATACCATCAGACCGTGGATGAAGAACACCATCGAAGGCCGTAAGTTCACCAGCGCTGACTGGGATTGGTTACAACGGAGAGCGGAGACCTCGAGTGGGGCCATTGGCCTCCCCCCGGGCGGGTCCACGGTTTTCGCCCTGATCGCAACCGCCTACGCCAAAACGGGCGACGAGGTATATGCAAAGCAACTTGCCGCTCTTCTCCGTGATTGGCTCCAGGACTTGCCATGCCCCGGAGTCCACAGGGGACAGGACGGCGACATCGTGCCGGGCTGGGCCGGGCTCAACGTCAGCGCCCGAACAGCCGTCTTCGGCCCAATGATAGGTTACATGTTTACCGCCAAAGATTCCGCCTTCAACCGAGATATGAAGATCAACCTGCTGTACTCGGAGTGGGAGAACCTTAACTTCTTATGCGCTATAGCGCCTGAGCTTGGGGGGAACTGGCTGACCAACGTGAACGGCAGCCTCCATGAAACCGCGCTTATGTTCCCGGAGTTCCGGCAGCAGAAAGAGTGGCTGATGGATTCGAAGTCCGCATTCGAGTTGAGCCTGTCCAGGGACTTCCATCCGTCGGGCAAGGAAATCGAAGACAGCACGATGTATATGCCCTTTGCGACGAGCCAGTTGTTCGGGACGTATGTCAGCATAAAGAATGCCGGCGTGACCATTTCCGCTGAGTCCGAACAGAAGATGTCGCGCATCTACGACTGTATGGCGTGGATGAACTACCCTGACAGTTCAAACCCTACGATCGGCGACTGCCATCGGGATTCCCCTTTGGCGAAGAACGCGGTGGTCGTACCTGATGACTATCTGAAGCTCTTCAACAAGCCCGATTTGCTGTATATCAAAACGCAGGGCAAACAGGGAGCTATGCCGTCGCGGGCGTCAAGGGCATTCTCTGACGGCGGATGGTATATAATGCGCACCGCCTGGGACACAAAGCCATATGAAGACGCGCGACAGATGTTCTTCAAGTGCTCAACCACGCGCGGACACGGACATCCCGACCAGCTAGAAGTCACGATGTACGCGTATGGTCGGGAGATTTTGACCGACCCCGGTATGCCGAGTTACGGAACGCCGAAGGAGGATCAGGTTCACCCCACCTCCGCCCACAGCACGATCTGTGTGGATGAGAAGGACCAGTCACAGATTAGCGGAACGGAGAAGGCTTGGGTGTCGGCGACGGGAGCCGATTTCGTGGATGGCCAATGCGACACTTATACCGGGATCACACACCGCAGGCAGATAGTCTTTCTAAAACCGATAGCCGGAGCGCCCGACTACTGGCTGATACACGATGCCGTTATCGGAACCGGAAACCACAAATTGGACTTCAACTTCCACTTCAGCGCTGACGCGAATCCCAAAGTCGTTTCCGGCTCGGTTCTCTCCACTTATCCCAGCGGCGGCAACGCGCTAATCCGGCTCGTGGACCAATCGGCGCAGCCGGAGATACTTGACTCGTCCATCGCCCTGGTCGGCTCGCTTGTCCCGACCAAGTCCGTCCGATACAGGAAACAACAGGCTCTGCCGGCAACTTTCGACACGTTGATACTTCCGTTCAAGGGAGCTAAGGCTCCGGAGATCACTACGACAGCGCTCAAGATGGATGCGGTAACGGAAGACAAGGATGCCGTGGGCGTCAGAGTTGCGACCGACTACGGTTTCGACGCGATTGTCATTTCGAGCAAACCCGGCAGCCTGCTCTCATTTGAGAATGGGAGAATCAAGACCGACGGCTCGGCTCTTGTCATCCGAATCGACAAGAAAGGTAAGATGGTTTACGCCTTCCAGGCTGGGGGAACCGGCTCTGATTACAGAGGGAAGCGTATCCTCAATGTCGGTTCCGCGTCCGGGTTTTCGGAAAAGACCTCAGACTGACCTGAACCGTTCTCAAGGGCACGGTTCGCCGTGACCCCGTTTGATCGGCAGGCGTTTCGTGTCCATCCCGTCCACTTCGTCCGTCCCGTCCATTGGAGGGCCCCACGTGTCCGCCCGCCCGTTTCAAGCAGACCACGTTTTGTTTATAAGGCTATGGCAAGCTTCCTGTAATCTTGCGGTAAGAATTGCCGGTTAAGCTGTTCATGGCGGCTGCAAAGCTGATCGGGCGCGATATGCCGCCATCGCGCCCGAAACGGAACTCGACGGCGGTTGATACCGCGAAAAGGAGGATGAAGATGCGTTTGAAAATCGCTGTGCTGTGCTGTGTTTTGGCGGCGTTTGTCATATCGGGCTGTGCGCGACGGGCCGGGCGACCATCCAGCGGGGTGCAAGTCAAAGGATCGGACACCATGGTCTCTCTCGCCCAGGCGTGGGCGGAGGAGTTCATGAAACAAAACCTCACCATCCGTGTGGCCGTTACGGGCGGCGGATCCGGGACAGGCATTGCGGCGCTGATCAACGGCACAACGGACATTGCGACCGCCTCACGTGAGATGAAGCAAGAGGAGATCGATCAAGCGAAGAAGGCCGGGCGCGACCCCAAGGAATTCCCCGTCGCGATAGACGCGATAGTTGTTGCCGTAAACCCAAAAAACCCTGTGGGCAAGCTCACAATCGACCAATTGTCCGGCATCTACACCGGAAAGATCACCAACTGGTCGCAGGTCGGCGGGCCCAACCGGCGAATAGTCGCGCTTTCCAGAGAGAAGAACAGCGGCACTCACGTGTACTTCCTCGAACACGTATTGCGGAAGGGCAACGCGAAAGGACGCGAACAGTTCGCGCCGAACGTCCTTATGCTTCCGTCTTCTCAGACAGTCGGCGATGAGGTTGCCGGCAACGTCGGAGCCATAGGCTATTTCGGACTCGGCTGGCTCGACCGAGCAAAGCACAAAGCGGTGGCGGTCGCTAATACTTCCACGGGGCCGTACGTTTCTCCCACCGAAAAGACCGCCGCCTCCGGCGAATACCCGATCTCAAGGAAGCTATATCTATACACCGCCAAGGAGCCGGCAGGCAGCGTGAAGGAGTTCGTCGATTTTGCGCTGAGCGAAGCGGGCCAGAAGATAGTAGCAGACCAGGAATTCGTCCCGCTCAAGAAAGTGAAATAACAGGCAAACCCAACGAAAGTGGGAGTTGAGATGGCGTCGAAAAGGACCGCGTATGACGTCATTCTGAGGAACGAAGAATCTGCTTTGTCAGCCGCGCCCATGGCCTCAAGAAGGCCACACACGGCGTCATTCCGAGGAACGAGGAATCTGCTTTTTCCGGGGCCTTGGTCCAAAAGCAGACCCTGGTGTTTCGGGATTTGAGGGTTGGGCGTCATACCTGCGAGGATAAAGAAGAACCTCGCATCCCAACCCGGAAATCCCGAAACCTCGATCCGTCGGTAGCAGAGCGGCAGCGACGCTGCCGAAGGACACCGGGCAAAAGCACGGAGCATATCGCCAAATGGCCACCCAGACAACAAGGCCTCCTGAGACGAGAATAACAGCCGGGGCCGTCACCAGAAAACGCGCCCGGAAGGAAACGCTGATCCGATTTTTCGTCACGGCAAACGGCGCCGTGGCAATGATCGCGGTCGCGCTCATCATGCTCTTCCTGCTGAAGGACGCCATCCCGACCTTCAGATACGTGAGCGTCACGGAATTCCTGTTGGGCCGAAACTGGTACCCGCTGGACGAGATATTCGGGATACTGGCCATCATCCTCGGGTCTCTCCTCGTGACCGCCGTCGCGATTCTGATCGCCCTCCCGGTCAGCCTCGGCTGCGCCATTTACATAGCCGAGATAGCGCCCAGATCTGTGCGGGAGATATTGAAGCCGACCGTCGAGATTCTCGCGGGAATACCGTCCATCGTGATCGGGTTCATCGGTCTCGTGATCCTGTCGCCGTTGGTCAAAGAACTGTTTAGCCTGGACTCCGGGCTCACTGCTCTCACTGGAGCTATTACGTTGGCGTTTATGGCGATGCCTACCATCATCTCCATCTCGGAAGACGCAATTGTCGCGGTCCCCTCGGAATACCGGGACGCCTCGCTCGCGCTCGGCGCCACGCACTGGCAGACCATCAGTGGGGCATTGGTCCCCGCGGCCAAAAGCGGCATAACCGCCGCCGTAATGCTCGGGGTCGGCAGGGCAATAGGCGAGACCATGGCGGTCATGATGGTGACGGGAAATGCCCTCCACTTGCCGCCCAAGCTGTTCGACTCCGTGCGCACACTAACCGCCACGATCGCCACGGAGATGGGAGAGGCCGTCCAGGGTTCCGCGCATTACCATGCGTTGTTTGCCATGGGGCTAGTGCTCTTCGCCATCACTTTCGCGGTGAATTTGGCCGCTGATGTAGCCTTGAGGAGGTCGCGACGTTGAGCGCCGGGATAAGCCGAAGAATCTACGAGCGCTTCATCTACAGCCTGCTGGCCATCTCGGCCCTGGTCGTGGTCGCGCCCGTTATCTTAATAGTGTACTTCCTTATATCACGGGGGGGGGCTGGCATGACATGGGAGTTCTTCACCTCTCCTCCCCGAAACCACATGACCGAGGGCGGCGTATTCCCGGCCATCGTCGGCACACTCTATCTGATGACCGGAACTCTCGTGTTCTCGGTCCCGGTCGGAATCCTCGCCGCCATCTACCTCACGGAGTACGCGAAACAGGGGCCATTTGTCAGAGCGGTGCGCCTGGCGATAGTGAACCTCGCGGGTGTGCCGTCGATAGTCTTCGGCTTGTTCGGACTGGGGTTATTCGTACTCGCGCTTAAATTTGGAGCTTCCATTCTTGCCGGTTCGCTCACACTTGCTCTGCTCGTGCTGCCGGTCATAATAACCGCGTCGGAGGAGGCGCTTCTCGCGGTGCCTGAGTCGTTCCGGCAGGCCAGTCTGGCGCTCGGCGCTACAAAGTGGCAGACCATACAGCGCGTAGTTCTGCCTAATGCCGTCCCGGGGATGATAACCGGCATCATACTCGGAGTCAGCCGCGCGGCCGGGGAAACCGCCCCTATCCTTTTTACGGTCGCCGCGTACTACCTCCCGTCCCTGCCCCGATCGATCTTCGACCAGGCAATGGTTCTCCCGTATCACCTGTACGTGCTCGTCACCCAAGTCCCGGACGCCCCGCCGCATATACAGTGGGGCACGGCGCTGACACTGTTGATCATCGTGCTGGGGATGAACCTCGTCGCTACCGTCATCCGACTGCGTTTCCGGAGGGCTCGCAAGTGGTAAAAGAAACTCTAGGGTTAAAGGACATCGTGGCCGAGAAACTTACGAAACGGGAAGCCCAATCCGGTCCAGTGTCGGCGAATGACACGATATCCATACGCAACCTGAGCGTCTATTACGGTGACAACCAGGCGGTCAAGAACGTCACCATGGATATCGGCGCCAGGGACATAACGGCGCTGATCGGGCCGTCCGGCTGTGGCAAATCGACCTTTCTCCGCTCGATGAATAGAATGAACGACCTCATACTGGGCGCGCGGACCGAAGGCGAGATATGGTTGGACGCCACGGACGTACTGTCACCGGCGACCGACGTGGTGGAATTGCGCAAACGGGTCGGTATGGTCTTTCAGCGCCCGAACCCGTTCCCGAAGTCGATATTCGACAACGTCGCGTACGGTCCCAGAGTTCACGGTATTCGGCGCCGCGATCAACTGGAGGAGACAGTCGAGCAGAGCCTTATTCGCGCGGCCCTGTGGGACGAGGTGAAGGACAATCTGAACAAGTCGGCGATGGACTTGTCCGGCGGTCAACAGCAGCGGCTGTGCATCGCCCGTGTTTTGGCCGTACAGCCGGAGGTGCTGCTGATGGACGAGCCGGCTTCGGCGCTCGACCCCATCTCGACCCTCCGCATAGAGGAGTTGATGAGCGAGCTGAAGAAAGACTACACTATCATTATAGTTACGCACAATATGCAGCAGGCGGCTCGCGTTTCAACTTATACGGGCTTTTTCCTGAGCGGCGAGCTGATCGAGTTTGGGCTTTCCACGACGATCTTCACCACTCCGCGGGAAAAGCGGACTGAGGATTATGTGACAGGAAGGTTCGGGTAGGGAGAAGGAGTCGGAGTCGAAAGAGTCGAGAGTCGAGGGAAACCGGTAAACTCCCTCTCCCTGGAAGGGAGAGGGCTGGGGTGAGGGTTGAACTGAACGTGCTGAACCCGCCTTTCCATCCCCTCGACGCGCTACCTCAGAGGTCGAGCGCGCTCCCTCCTAGGGGAGGGCTGGGGTGGGGTCAACTCTCAACAGTCTAATGGAGGACGGATTTGGACCAGCATACCAGGGCCAGTTTTGACGAACAACTGAGAGAGCTTCAGCAGGAACTCCTGAGAATGGGCGGCGTGGTAGAGCAAATGCTCTTCATGTGCGTCAAGGCCCTGGTGGAGCGCGACGTCGCCCTGGCGGATGAGACCATCAACATGGACGACATTGTCGATGGCTACAACCTCGACATCGAGACCCACTGCCTTCGACTTCTTGCGCTCCAGCAGCCGATGGCGCGCGATTTGCGGACCATCGCCGCGGTGCTCAAGATAATCACCGACGTCGAACGAATGGGCGACTACGCGGTCGATATAGCCAAGACCGCCAAAATCCTGGCTGAGAAGCCGCTGTTCAAACCGCTGGTGGATATTCCGAGAATGGCCGAGATCGTCCAGAGGATGTTGCGCGAATCGCTGCAGGCGTTCGTAAACCACGACACGGCGCTCCTTGAGCAGATCGTCACGGAGGACGATGCGGTTGATAATTACAACCGGGCGCTCACGGACGAACTCGTCGGATACATGGAGAAAAACCCTTCAGTCGTGTATCAGGCGATGAGGCTGATCCTCATAGTCCGCTACCTCGAACGCATCGCCGACCACATAACCAACGTCTGCGAGCGGGTGTATTATATGGAGACGGGGACGTTGAAGGAGTTGCATTAGCCTGGAAGCTGTCAGCTATCAGCGGAAGGGCGTGGCGGCTTGACGGTGTACGCAAAATGCGTACGATTGTACGCATTTTGCGTACACCGCGGGCTACCTCGGATCCACGACCGAGCCCAGGAACAGGATTTCCCCCGTCTTGTCGTCCCGTATCGCAAAGAAGAACGGGCGATCAATGACCACCGTGCCATCATACAGATCAACGGCTGACGCTCTAAACTTGACACTTGTCGCCGCCGAGGCTTCTGTGCCGTCCTCATCGACCTTGACAAATGTCTTCTGCAGCGCCTTTTCTATCCACACGTGGGCCGAGCACATCTCCCGGAAGTCCGCTTTCTCCTTGTCGAACGCGATGCCCATTCCCAATGACGTAAGTGTTCGCTTCATATCGGCTCTGCAGTCCAATTCGAACCGGGGCAATTTGATGACCTTACCCGAGCCATTGAAGCCGGCCATCCACGATTTCCACTTGCCAGGGCTCAGATTCCTGTAGAACGCTTCAAGGTTGGAGTCGCGGTCAGGCAAGAAGATATACATGCTGATCCTGGCGGACGAGCCGACGGGTAACCTGGCGTCCCAGCAGGGCGAGGAGATCCTCGGAATCCTGCAGGAGTTGAACGATGACGGGATCACCGTAATCATGGTCACTCACGAGCCGGACGTGGCGAGGCACGCAAAGCGGATTGTCCGCGTGCGAGACGGCATTGTTGTGGACGACGAGCGAGTCGCCAATCCTACGCGCGCCGCCGACATCCTGCGCGGCGCATCAGAGGGTTCTTAGATGATAGGCATAGAGAGTATCAAGGTTGCGTTGAGGAGTCTTGCCGGCAATAAGCTGCGCACGGCGTTGACTATGCTGGGTGTGATTATCGGGGTAGGGGCCGTCATAGCGATGCTCGCCATCGGCCAGGGGGCTTCGAGTCGCATTTCAGCCTCCATTTCCGCGATGGGCACGAACTTGTTAACGGTCTTGCCCGGCAATCCCAGGATTCGTGGAGGGTTCGGGGGAGGCGGCCAGCCAATCACCACGCTGGTGATAGAAGACTCCGACGCGATAAAGCGCAACCTGAGGACTACCGTCGGCAACGTCGCGCCTGCCGCCCGCGGGGCGGTGACGCTCAAAATGGGAGGCAAGAACACTCAGACGAGCCTCATCGGCACGGTCCCGGAGTATCAGAGGGTGAATAACGCCGGCGTCAGGGCCGGGCGGTTCATCAGGGACAGCGACGTTCGAGGCCGGCTCAAAGTCGCCGTGGTAGGTCCGACCGTGGTGGAGAACCTGCTGGGCAGCGCGAGAGAGAATCCGGTCGGCAGAACGGTAGGCATCAACCGCGTTGAGTTCAAAATAGTCGGCGTCCTGCGGTCCAAGGGCAGCGGCGCGTTTGGGCAAGACCAGGACGACGTGATTGTCGTTCCGGTGTCCACGGCTCTGCGCCGGGTGTTCAGCAGGACCCATCTGAGCAACATCTTTGTGGAATCGTCGTCGCCGTCGAAGATGGAACTGGCGAGCGAGCAGATAACGGCTTTGCTCCGCCGCCGCCATCATCTGCAGCCTCCGTTCCCCGATAACGACGATTTCACTGTCAGAAGCCAATCGGCCCTTCAGGAGACCTTTCAGAGCGTGAGCGGGACGATGACCGCCCTGCTCGGAGGCGTCGCCGTCGTTTCGCTGATAGTCGGCGGCATAGGCATAATGAACATAATGATCGTCTCCGTCACCGAGCGCACGAGGGAAATCGGCATCCGCAAGGCAGTCGGCGCGACGGAAAACGATAATCCTGGCGCAGTTCCTGACCGAGTCGCTGGTCGTTTCCATCCTCGGCGGCGTGATCGGAATAGCGATGGGCTATCTGGGGTCAAAGGTGATCAGCAGCGTGCTCGGCTGGCCGGCGCTCGTGCAGCCCCGCGCGGTGCTGCTTTCATTTGTGGTCTCCGCCGCCATAGGAATATTCTTCGGCATCTATCCGGCGCGAAAGGCAGCCAAGCTGCATCCGATTGATGCGTTGAGGTGGGAGTAAAGACGCGCTTGCTGCTTCAGGCGGTCACAGGGTGAGGGGTTGCTTCGGCGCGGTCGGAAACTAGGTCCAACGCACGCTACCCCAAAGCCGGGTGATGAAGTCGCTCTGCTACACAACTTGAGTTGCGGGGACAGGTGGCGTAGTGTATCTGCCATTATCTATTGAGGATCTTTCCAAACACTAGAAAACCCAGTTTGGCTCCATCAACGGAAGTGTTAATCTGGACTGCCTCCATAAGTCTCCCAGGGCGATCGCCGACACCAATTTTCATGCGGATCACATAGATAGCCTTTTGATCGTCAATCCTCTCGCATTCTTGAATCCTCACATGCTTTCCGTGACTCTCGACACTCACCACCTTGAATGCGGAAGAGTTTGCAGGAGTTACGGTTACCGTCTTATCTAAGACGGTGCCCCGCGAAACTGAACCGATATCGACCTCTTCGGGTGACAGCGCGGCTACTGGAAGAACCTGCCCCACAAGCTGGAGAGTTATGGAGGGATTGCGCTGATCGTTGGTTCGCAATAGGACGGATTTCTGGAAAGCTCCGGTGACGCCAGCCGACTGAAACTTCACCTCAACGGTCGAGGACTCCCCAGGCTGCAATCGCGACTTACCTACCGTCGCCTTTGTGCAGTCGCAGGTCGCGTCTACCCCCTGGACGACAAGCTCCTGATCGCCAGTATTGCTGAATTTGAATGCGGCGGTGATCGCGGATGCAAACGGAAGATCGCCCGCATCAAGCGTGGTCTTCTCGACGCTCACACATGGCGCGCCATGCGCTATGCTGGACACGGCGAGATAGGTCACGAAAACAGCAATGCACAGCTTACGAAGAGAGAATCCTGCCATCATTTCTGACCTCCGTCCGACACTTGTCGTGGACCTCTGCGCCATTGTCTACGACATGTGGCCTAGCATTTATCATCTCGTCTAGTACCCACTGGTGCGGCATAGCCAGACTGCCTCATCGTTGCGCCTCAGTCCTCAACCAACACGTACAGAGGCAATCTTATCTCCGGTTGCTCCCGGATGTTGGTCCGGATCACTACTTCGGATTTCACCGTCCGCGGGGGGCCGCCGGGCCTCACTGCCGCGGAAAGAAGGAAGCTCCCTTCTTTGGGTCCGGGTCTGACGCTCAGGTCCACAAAATCCAATGGGCTTACGATCTTACTTATCTGGAAAGGCTTGCGACCTTGATACGAAATGACCGCCGTCGGCTTTGACCTGACATCTCTTGATCTGAGCGTTCCCATGAAAAGCACATCCGGCGTTACGTTGACTGGGCCAGTTATCCTCGCCACAACCGGAACCTCGACGGTAGGGTCAAGCGGATGGTTCGTGTGGATGCGCAGTCTTCCTCTGAATTCCCCCAAAGGGAGGCGCGCCGCTAGCTTCACTTGTACGGAGAGGCCGTCCTTGTGTCGGCGCTCGGCAACTGTCGCGTTGAGTCGCTTCGAGTCGGTTGTCACTCCGGTGATCCGAAGACGGTGGCTGCCGGAGTAAGGCAGGAAAATTTCCAGACTAGCACTCTCCCCACGCCTGACCTGGCCGAAGTTCAGACTGTTGGGATGCAAGATCACGTGGGCCGGCGTTGTTGTTCCTTCCACACCCAGTCTAACTATCGGGGTGACGGGATCATTGCACCTCACTATTGCGTATTGGTTTTTCGAGGCAAGCTGCCTGCTGGGAGTGACAACAACCAGGATCTCGGTTGAGCCGCCAGGCGGGACAACCTTCTCCTCCGCGGCCGCCACCAGATCGCTGGAGGTAGTCTCCACACCCGTGATAACAAGAGGATCTGTCCCAACATTTCGACAGACGAATGCGTGTTGTTGGTCTTCTCCCTCTTTCGCAAAGCCAAAATTCCACACGTAGTGATCTACCCTCATGTCGGAGCCGCTTGCCACCGACTCCGGAAGCTTGAATTTCGCTTTGCTCACCAGCAGGGCAAAACCAGAGTACCGAATGTTGAACATGTCGGCGGTCATTCGAGTGGCCTTCTTTGGAAAGTCCGTGACCGTAAGACTATCCGTACCGTCAGCAACAACGGCAACAAAGTGATCGCCCCACAGATGGGCTATGGCGGTGGTCTTCATTGCGCATAGTTCGGCGGCACTGAGCTTGACACCGACTGCCTCCAGGCCCAGTGACCTGGCGCCGGCCTGCAAACTGAGCAGAGTTGTACCCTTCTGTGGGTCAGTCGCTGTAGCAGTTAGGAGTTCATCTAACGTCGTCCTCACACCAAGCTGCTCGCAGACAATCAGAAGGCTCTCCGGGCCGCAGAGGCGCTCTCTCTCGTCAGCTCTGCTTCCGGAGACCACTACACAGCAGAGCGCTAACAGGCCAATCAAGAGTATTTGAGGCTTCGCTCGCCAAGACATCTTTACACGACACCCGCCCTCTAATCCTAGAACGACACGCTCGCCCCTCCGATATCAGGGGCGAGCGCGCGTTCCAGATAATCATCACTCCATCAGGGCGTGACCACCCTAGTGCTGTGCTTCGAATCACCCACCATGACGGTAGTGCCCGACGGGAATTCAACAGTCAGCTTGCTAGCCGGTACACTCTGTCTGACGACCATGGAATCGAGTGTGCTGACGGATTGGTAAGCGCTGTCCGGAGTCACAGTCTTAAGAACTTGCTTGTGTGGAAACCAAACACCGTCGGTCTGGCTATACTCGCTGATCTCAAGGGAAAACGGATGTGTTTCGCCCGTTCCTACATCGATGCGGCGCGGACAGAAGTCCAGTGCTGGGTCGCACCATACGTGCCACATCGCTGAGGGTCCGAATGGAACGTCGACCCGCCAACAGTCGTGTCCGTCAATGGCTTCCTTCTGTTCGCTGACAGTTCCGCCCTTGATCGCTTCGCACAATGGTTTATCGACAAGGTAGCGCCAGCCGGTTTCCATCTTGTCGAGCGTGCACCAATCATCGCCAGGCGCCTCGGTATGATCGCGGCCTATAGATGTCCCGCTTGTTGTAGTCCGTAGCATTCTGTGACGGACCTTCTCCACGTCGAACGACGTTATCTTGGTAGCGTACCGCACCCAATTGGATCCGTCGTCGCTCGATTCGTATCCTATCTTGACGAACACGGTCGTCGGAGTCCATACATACGTGTACTTGTACCGCTTTTGTTCACCTACCGTGCGGTCAACAGCGGCGCGCACCGTATATTCGGCCTGCAGCGATTCCCCACGCGCTGCGATCTGAGATTTCATGGCTGCCGCAATGAAATCAGCGGTCGGAACGTCCGCCTGGGCCTTCACCGTCTGCACGACCACCTTGGGTGCGACCATCATAGCCAAGCCAAGAACCAGTCCAATGCCTATCACCAAGATTACTCGTTTCCTGTTTATCATAGCGATACCTCCGTGCTTATGGGCACCAATTCACAGCCTTCGTAGATGCGCAGGGTGTTCCTCTAGGGGAGAGGCCAATACAACTATACACAAAGCACGTGCCGTCATACCACTCGCCGCACCCCGTAGGATCAGAGCTTGGCAGGCAGTGGTCAGTAGGCGTTGCGCTCCAGTTGCAATAGTCAAGATCGGTTTGCCAATCATCGCACTTGGAACATGCCCTGGGGAGTATACCACAGCTCCCACGTGGGCAGTATTTCGCAACCCCACAGACTCCAGTTCCTCCGTGTAAAGCCGCCAAGTCCTCGCTAGTCAGTAATCGAGCCGCATTTGCTGCGATGACAGCGCAACCCAACATGACGAGGCACAAAGCACAACAAACCAACACACTTCCCACTCTCATCAGCGTTTCCTCCGTAATCTCATCTAGGATATGCAGGCTCTAGGCCTGTTACTTTCTTCCATTCTCGTAAGATCATATAGATACTCAACACCTCTCTTCTATAAGTTATCATAGAGTTCCTCGTGCGATGCGATCACTCTCACCAGGACCCACCTTCTGCTGTACTCCACAGATAGAGCATTGCCTGCGCTTTGCGCGCTTGTTGACTGTCCGGCTCCTTGCTCGCTACTCTTGACATGCACGCGCGAGCAGCGGCAATATCGCCAGTGCGATAGTAGCAGTTGCCAAGATCAAATAATGCTGTGTAAATCGTGTCCGCCGATGCGCCCGGCGTCCGAACCGCCCGATCAAACGCTGTGGTTGCCTGCGCCCAATCCTTGACTCGCACGTACACACGGCCCATCTTATCAAGCTTCGATGCTTTTTCCGTTGCCGTCCTGGCATCCATCCTTTCGATTCTCCGAATTGCTTCGTCCGGACGTCCTGACTCCAGCACAATGTCGGCCGACGCCTCCAGTGCGGCATTCGTGTAGCTTCTGGCGTCTGGCAGCTTGCTGTAGGTTGCTATCAGCGTGTCAAAAACCGCCAGCGCGCCTTCCTTGTCGCCTGTGGCAAGCAGACAACTCCCTCGCATAAACGCTGCTGTCGCCGCCAGTGGGTGATTCGGATGCTTTTCAACGAACTCCACGGCGAGTTTCTGAGCCTTCGGCAGGTCATTCTCAAAGTTAAAAGCTATCTCGACCGGTGGAAAGTCCGCCTGTCCTCGATCACTCGATGTTGATTTGTACTTGATGTATTTCTTAGCTGAATCTCGCCAGGCGGCGTCGCCGCAGCGATGCTGGAGGGACATAAGGTCGTAGTACAGATAACCAAAACCCTTGATGGCCTCGCCCTCCGAGATCTCTTTCACGATAGCGCGGGCGCTTTCCATGTCGCCTTTGTCAAGATAGACATCCGCCAGCAGGAACTTGGCCTGCAGCCAGGTATTCTTGTGCTGAGGGTAACGATCTATCAGGGACTGAAATTCCTGGATCGCTTCGTCATTCTTGCCCTGCGTGACGAATATCTCAGCCCGCTTTAGCAAAGCCTGGGCCGCGTAGGAGTCGCCTGCATCGTCCTTGATCCCTTCGAAAGCCTTCCGAGCCTCGTCAAGCCGTCCGGCCGCCTTCATCTCGCAACATATCTGGAAATGAGCAAAACGGCAGTGCGGCCTGAGAGCGGGATTCGAGCCGTACGCCCTCATCAGCTTGCGGCATTCGATCTCCGCTTTGCCGTAGTCTTGTTTTTCTTCGTATATGGACGCGCGCGCAAGCATCGCGTCGGCGCAGTCCGCGGGACGGGATGGATAGCCCTGGATTATCCGCTTGTACGATTGCAATGCCTGCTCCAGCTTACCGGAAGCCTTGTAAGTCCGGGCCATTTTGCCAAAGGCCGCAACACACAAATCCGGCTGGTCCTTGAAGCTGCGAACCACGGCCTCAAACGCCTCCACCGCCTCGGCGCATTTCTTCTCGTTCTGGTATATCTCGCCGATATGCATCTGCGCTTCGGCCGCCTGGACGCGGCAGGATGAGCGTTCCTTAACGATGGCGCGGTAGGCTTCCACGGCCTTATCAAGCTCGCCGTTCGAGCGGTGTCCGCCCGCAACGGCAAGCTCCGTTTTAGCTTTCTCGCATTGGTCGGTGGCGGCTTCATCGGCGAACAGCGGGGCGGCCAGGAACGCGAGGGACAGCAAGGCCACCATAGATACTGAGAAACATAGTCCTCGGATTCGGGACATGTGCATAAGGGACAGCGCGTCTTGAGGATAGACTTCTAGTTTGCTTTGTATACTCATCCGATTGACCAGAATGCACGATCTCGTACTACTCGGTGTTGCGAACTGCTTCTAACCATACTGTTGTGTCGGGAAGATAATTCCCGAACAACAGGTAACAACCATTATACGCTCGGTTCCTGCCTTGTCAATAGCGATGAGCGAAAAAAGTCAGATTATTTTCGCCCCCACGTCACGGATTCGGCCACACATACTTGTTCCACAGGTTCGATAGGGCCTAAACGTTGTTCCGGCGCAATGGAAAAGGCCGGTTTAGCTCCCGCTCAACCGGCCCTTACTAACAACTACCGACTATCGACTATCGGCTATCCTACGCCACTCCCGGCTCCAGCCTCGGCTTGCGCTCCGGCCTTACCGTCGGCGATGGCTCCGCGCAGGCTTCGCCTTCGCCGGGGGACAGGGTCGTCTCACTCTCACCCCTCTCGCTCGGCGTGCGCACCGCGCCGTACATGAGGACCTCGAACTCATCGCGCTCCAGGGTTTCTTTTTCGAGCAGAACACGGACGATCTCGTCCATCTTCTGGCGGTTGCTCGACAGTATCTCCTTGGCGCGCTCGTAGGCGTGGTCGATGATCTTCCGGACCTCCTTGTCGATCGACATGGCGATCTCCTCGGAGTAATTCCGGTCTTCCATTATGTCCCTGCCGAGGAACGGGTTGCCGTGCCTGCGGCCGAGGGTCAGCGGGCCGAGCGTCTCGCTCATGCCGAATTCGCAGACCATGGACCTGGCGATGTCGGTCGCGCGGTCCAAATCGTTGTTCGCGCCGGTCGTGACTTCGTTGAAGACCAATTGCTCGCAAACCCGACCGCCGAGCAGCCCGGCTACGTCGTCGAGCAGTTCGCTCTTGGTGGTCAGATACTTGTCCTGCAATGGAAGCTGCATCGTGTAGCCAAGCGCCATTCCGCGCGGAAGCACCGACACCTTGTGCACCGGGTCGGCAAGCGGAAGCACTTCGAGGACTATGGCGTGCCCCACCTCGTGGTAGGCAACCATTTCCTTTTCCTTGTCGCTTATGATCCGGCTCTTGCGCTCGGGACCCGCCACGACACGGTCGATGGAGTCCTCCATATCGACCATCTCGATATTGGTCTTGTTGCGCCTGGCCGCGAGAAGGGCGGCCTCGTTCACCAGGTTGGCGATGTCGGCCCCGGAGAATCCCGGAGTGCGTCGGGCAAGGCTTTCGAGTTTCACGTTCTCCGAGAGCGGCTTTCCTCGGGTGTGAATGCCGAGGATCGCGCGGCGCCCGTTGGCGTCGGGGTTGTCCACTACGATTCGCCTGTCGAAGCGTCCGGGGCGCAAAAGCGCCGGGTCGAGAACGTCCGGCCTGTTGGTGGCGGCGATAAGGATGACTCCGGCGTTGGGATCGAACCCGTCCATCTCGACGAGAAGCTGGTTCAGTGTCTGCTCCCTCTCGTCGTGGCCCCCGCCGAGGCCCGCGCCTCTCTGGCGGCCCACGGCGTCGATCTCGTCAATGAAGATCAGACTGGGCCTGTTGGCCTTGGCCGTATCGAACAAGTCACGGACGCGGGAAGCGCCCACGCCGACGAACATCTCCACAAAATCGGAGCCGCTGATGTGGAAGAACGGCACTCCAGCCTCGCCCGCGATTGCCCGCGCGAGCAGAGTCTTGCCGCATCCCGGAGGTCCGAGCAGCAGCACGCCTTTTGGAATCTTCGCGCCGAGGGACTGAAACTTCTTGGGGTTTCGGAGGAACTCGACTACCTCCTCAAGCTCCTGTTTTGCTTCGTCCACGCCGGCGACATCTTCAAACGTCACCTTGGGCACGTTCTCCGAGAGCCTCTTGGCCCGGCTGCGGCCGAAGGCAATCGCCTGGTTGCCTCCCATCTGCGCCTGGCGCATGATGATGAACCAGAAGAATATCAGAAGGGCGACGGGCAGCACGAAAGAAAGCGCCATCGCGCCAAGACTATCGGTGAAGCCCTGGTTCTTATTCTCGAAGATAACGTGGTGCTTGAGTAACAGCGCTCTGATGTCGGCCTTGGGCTCAGATTCCAACAAAGGGACATAGAATCGCTGCCCCCGTTTTGTCTCGCCCGCAAACTGCGTCTTCGATAGCTCGCCGCTATTGACTCTTCCCTTCTCGACCTCGGATACGAACTTATTGTACTTCCACTTTACCTGAGGTTTTTCCGGTCTGATATTACCGTGTAAAGCGACTGCCACCAGGACCACAATGGCCACTATCGCGATATTCTTTGCGTATCGGTTCAAGAGCAACATCCTCCCCCGCGCCGTCCGGCACGGACACTCGTATTATACCATACCGGCCCCCCTCCAACAAACAAGCGAGACGGTTGGGGAATTGGTGGTTGTCGGACTCCTCCGACTCCTTCGACTCTTTCGACTCCTCCCGTGTGCTTGACCGCGGGCGAGAGCCGGGATATAATCGCCTATGGGACCTCTCACATTTCCCCACATCAGTCGGGGCGTAGCGCAGCTTGGTTAGCGCGCGTGTTTTGGGAACACGAGGTCGCGAGTTCAAATCTCGCCGCCCCGACCAGAACTCTGTCACCAGGGTGCAATGGACGAAGCAGAATAGTGGCATGATGTCATAGGAGAAATGGCCGTTGTGAAACCACTTGAAGTCTCAGATACCGTTAGCCCTGCCGACAAGGCTCTGCTTCGAGATGTGAAACTCGCGATACTGCGTCATCAGCCCAAGGCCCGGATACTCCTGTATGGAAGCGTAGCTCGTGGGACGTCCACGCGGGATTCGGACTACGACGTATTGGTCATTACCCCTCACCGGTTGTCTACTAAAGAAGAGGACACGATCTACGACGCGGTATACGAGGTTGAACTTGCGCAAGACGCTGTAGTGTCGGTAATGTTGTACTCCACCCAGGAACGGAGTACGCCACTGGTCAAAGCATCGCCGTACTACAAGAACATCGTAAAGGAGTGTCTTGTCGTATGAGTCAGGACGCTGAGTTAATAAGGCACAGACTGCAGAGGGCCAGGGAAGCGCTGGCGGAAGCAAGTGCGTTGCTCGACGTCGGGTTCACTACCGGTGTCGTCAACAGGACGTATTACGCCTGCTCCTATGCCGTCAACGCGCTGTTGTTGAGCAAAGGGCTGTCGAGCGCTAAGCACAGCGGGGTTCTATCGCTCTTTAGCCAGCGAGTTCGTGGAATTGTGATTTCCGTTGCCGGTTGGCGCGGCCACTGAAGACAGCGATATCGACGTCGCCGTAATCACGAACAGGCCTGCACACGACTGGCTTGAAGCATCAGCGAAGTTGTTTCGCCTGCGAAGAGACATCGATCTTGCCATCGAGCCGGTACTGATAGACACACCTATCGACGGAAGCGGTTTTCTCGAGGAGATCAGGCGGACCGGTGAGATTGTTTACGACAGCGCTGTGAGCTAATTCCGACTCCTCCGACTCCTTCCCAAATATTGACACCCCTCACCCTCACCCCCTATAGTACACTTGGAGGCCGTCGTGAGAATCAAGTTAGTCGCCTGCGAAGTCTTCTTCCGCGAGGTTTGCCACTTCGCCGCAAGCAGCAAAAACATCTTCGATATTACCTTCGTTCCATTTGGACTCCACTGCTCGCCTGAACAGCTCAGGGCGCGGCTGCAGCAGGAAATCGATTCCGTCGAGCCCGGCGGGTGCGATGTCGTCGCTCTGGCCTATGGCCTTTGCAGCGGAGGCGCATCCGGGTTGACGGCGGGACAAGTCCCCCTGGTCCTGCCAAGGGCCCACGACTGCATAACGCTATTCCTCGGTTCGCGGGAACGCTACGACCAGGAATTCTCCGGCAACCCCGGCACTTACTACTACACATCGGGTTGGATCGAGCGGGCGGATGGCGAGGTCCAACAGGGAAATATCGTAGAGCTGAAGGAAAGGGACCGCGACCGCCGGTTCGAGGATTACAAGGAGAAGTACGGCGAGGACAACGCGCTATTCCTGATCGAGCAGGAGAGCCGGTGGCTGAGCAACTACAACCGCGCGGCGTTCATCAACACCGGACTGGGCGATGTGGAGGGCTACAGGCGTTTTACCGCCCGTGTCGCCGCGACCCACGGATGGGCGAACGAGGAGATCGAGGCCGATGCGCGTCTGATACGGCGGTTGATCGACGGCGACTGGAATGAGCAGGGTTTTCTCGTGGTCCCACCGGGCAGGTCCATAGCACAGTCGTTCGATGGCTTTGTGGTCAAGACGGTGTAGGACCCGCTTGGCCAAACTACGCAGTCGCAGCATAGCCGCTTATGGGCGTTTGGACGCAAGAGTTCAGGAGTCAAGAGCAGATTCCACACCCTCACCCCATTCGCTGCGCTCAGGGCAGGCTCTAACCCTCTCCCCTCAAGGGAGAGGGGATTACGCGCAACGCTCGTCTTCTACCGAGGGTGGTGAGAGGACGACGAACGTGCTCCTAATCCTGAAGAGTTACGTTCGGGCGGGCACAAGGCCCTGAATTACGAAATATGCAATGGGGTAGCGCCGGCCTGCGGGCGGAAAACGGAAGGCTTTTCCGGGTCCAAACCCAGCCTCGCGAGAGAAATTACCGATCAGGCACAAAAATATTTCCTAAAGTGGCCTCTAACCTATTGACAAGAATGCGCCGTCCGCTGTATATATTGGCTAGGCGCATTAATCCACTTTTCCGAAAAGCGCTCCCTCCTGCTCAACACCGTGTTCTTGCCTTCAATGCAGGTTTTGCCGCGGATGGCCGTCTCGGAACGGCGCCCGGGATGGCTATCCCGGCAACTTTGCTGTGGAGTCGAGCGACAGGGGATCGGGAAGATCTGGAGTTAAGCCCCATATTCTGCCAGGCGCTCGGCTTCCGGCTCAAGCCGCCTTCAGCCTTATTACCGCTTCTTCTTCCTCTAACGGCATCCGAGACGCAACTGCCGCATTCGTCGTTTCCGGCAGCCACGGCCTAACGTAGACTTGGCCATCCTGACAGACAACCTCAAACCGCTGGGCGTCCGCGGCCAGGCGATCGTAAGCGCCGATAACCTCGAAGTCGTTCTTAGCCGAGGGGAAAATTCGTACGTCGCCGCCGGGGCCGGCGCCGTTGCTGCTGGTCCAGGCAAGCGACGATAGTCTCATGTTGATCTCAGAAATGTCCAAAGCGCTTCCTCCGTGCCGTCAGTCGTCTAAGTTAGTTATTCCACACGCGCTCGTGGCCGATGATACCCGGTCAACTCTCCGTCTGCTATAATCGAGTTGAAAGCCCGGCGCGGCCATTATATTTGTCGGTTGGCGGAGGCCGCGCCTTTAGCCGTGCCCGCCGGCGACTCTCTATGAGGACGACACGCAGGATGAATATCGACTGGGTAGATGACTGGCCCGATCGCCGAAAGCGACTCGAAGCCTTCTGGTACGGGGACGCGCTCGACCGGGCCGCGCTTCAGATTACGGCTCAAGTCCGGCCCTTTCCCGACATAGCGGCTCCCGACAGTCTTGAACACCGGTGGACGGACATCGACTACAGGCTTGCCCAAATGGAATTGGGCGGAAACCTTTACTATGGCGGCGAGTCCATACCGAACATGTGGTGCAACCTCGGACCGGGCTGCACGGCGTCGTTTCTTGGCTCGGGCATCGATTTCAAGCCGGAGACGTGCTGGTTCGAGCACATTGTGCAGGACTGGGATTCCTTCGAGTTCAGAATCGATCCCGACAACCGCTGGTGGAAGCTCATAAAGGACATGACCGCCGCGGCCGTCGCGGCGAGCAAGGGCAGGTATTTCGTCGGCCACACCGACTTGAGCGGGGTAACGGACATTCTCTCCCATCTGTGCGGTCCCGACAAACTGTGCGTGGATATGTTGGAGAGGCCGGAAAAGGTCGTGAAGGCCCGCGCGGCGGCAACGAAGATATGGTTTGGACTGTACGAGGAACTCTACGATATCGTGAACCGCGACGGTCAAATGGAGGGGTCGTGCTCGTGGATGGGCATCTGGCATCCGGGCAAGACCTACCCGCTGCAGTGCGACTTCAGTTGCATGATCAGCCCTCGGATGTTCGAAGATTACGTTCTGCCGGAACTCGTTGAGCAAGGAAGGTATTTGGACCATGTGATCTATCATCTGGACGGACCGGGCGCAGTGAGGCACCTGGACGCGCTTCTTGCCGCGCCGGAGATCACCGGCATTCAGTGGATCCAAGGCTCCGGCGGCGGGCCGATTCTGCAATGGCTTCCGCTGTTGAAGAAGGTGCAGCGCGCGGGCAAGATGCTGACCTGCTGGGCCGGTATGGACGAAGCCAAAACACTGCTGGAAGAGCTGTCCCCGCGCGGACTGCTGTTGCACATGGGCTGCTATGATTCGCGGGAGACCGTGGACGAGTTCATACGGTTTGCGCGGAAGGCGGCGTCAGACCGGGGCAAAGGACGAACCTGACCGGAACTGGTCTTATCACGAAAGCACGAAATCAGGAAAGCGCGAAAAAACTACACGTCTTCCTTGGCTTTCGTGCTTTCTTCGTTCTCCGTATCCGATAATGCTATCCCGCCAGCCATTCGTCAAGGCGCTGCGATACGAACTCGTCGTCGTTCAGATGCGGATACGCGGCGTAAACGCGGTCGATTTCTTCCATCTGGCCGGGGCTCAGCGTTTCGTTGGGATCGAGCAGCGTGATATCCTTCAAAAGCCCCTGCCGTCGCAGGACCTCGTGCAGACCGGCTATGCAACCGGCGAATCCATTGGCCGCGTCGAAAAACGCTGCGTTGCAGTCGGTGACTTCGACCGATTTCGCAGCCAGGCCGGCGGGTATTCCGTCGAGCTTTGACGCCTCCCGGCATTCCCGGAGCAGCTCGACGCCCCTGCGAGTCCAGACCGACCAATGCCCCAGCAGCCCTCCAACGATTCGACGCTCGACAACGCAGCCATTGACGCGGAAACGGAATGGAGTCAGCAGGTCCATCACGATGTTGTCGTCGTTGCCGGTGTAGAGAGCGATGTCGTTCCGCCCGGATTCGGCCACGGCCCGCGCGACGTCGAGTGTCTGGTATCTGTTGAAAGGCGCGATCTTGACGGCGATCACGTTCTCGATTTCGGCAAACCGCCGCCAGAAGCTGTAGAAAAGGACCCGCCCGCCCACGCTCGGCTGCAGATAGAAGCCGAAGACCGGCATAACCTCGGCCACGGCGCGGCAATGGTCGATCAGGCGATCGTCGTCGGCGTCTTTGAGGGCAGCTAGGCTCAACAAGCCGGCGGAGAAACCGAGGTCGCGGGCCAGCGAGGCTTCGGCGACGGCCTGGTCGGTTGAGCCGCAGACGCCGGCTATGCGCGCCAATGGTCGGTCTTGCCGGGCGTCGGCGCGGTCCATCTCCTCCTTCGCAAGCTCCAGCAGAGGCCGGAGCAGGCCGATCTTCGGGTAACGAATGGCGAACTGCGTCGTGTGAACGCCGACGGCGATCCCGCCGCACCCCGCCGCGACGTAGTACCGCCACAGCGTGCGCTGCCTGCGCTCGTCGAGTTTGCGCTCGGCGGTCAACGCCAACGGGCTGGCTGGGATCGCCGTCCCGTCTTGGATCAGTCTGTGTATGGCCGGGTCGATTGCGCTCATCATCATTAGTAGGTATTCGGCGACGGGGCCTGGTCAACCTGCGTGTGGATCGTCAGATCAGTCTGATCCGTCCGATGAACCATCAACTACCAACCATCAACCAAATCTGTTGACTCTCCCCTCCCCAGGCGCTAGAATTGGCAAGCCAGCATTAACAGAACCGTTGAGGAGCTAATGAACCCCGAACTTCTTACCTGCCGCCGTATGACAGCGGGACTCGTGTACCCGCCCCTTGCGCTAGAGCCCGTTATGGTCAACCGGCTCTACGCCATCATCACCGAGAGATACCCCTACCAGTCGCTTACCCATCTGCCTGACGGGGCCAGGATGGCGAATCCGCAGAACGACTTCTTTATCCAGGTCACGCGGGTACAGGTGAACGAGGAAATCGTCCACTGGCAGACGGCAAAGGAGAAGTCTCTGGATTTGTTCTCCACCGTTGAGGAGCATCTCGAAATCCCTCAGTTCCTCACATTCGGTGTGAAACTCACCGCCTTCGCGGCGCTCGACGGTCCGGGCGAAGCCGTGGCGCTCGTCGAGGAAAGTATGCTCGGCGGCCTATCGGATGCGCTCGACACCCTCGGGGACGGCCGGCAGGGCACGGGGATCAGAATCGTGCTGCACCGCGAGGGAGTCCACGAGCTGAAGATCGAGCCATTCTTCAACGATACCTCCCAGCTCTACGTGGAGCTCGATGTGCAGCATCCGACGCCGTTCTCCAGCCTCGACAAGATCGAACTCTGGATGGACTCTGCCTACAACTACCTTTTCGGCGAAGTAGCGGCGTTTTTGGCGAAGTTCGGCTGAGCCGGAGTGGGAAGAGTCGAGAGGTGGGGTTAAGGGAAATCCGCGGAAGAACACGGATGCGCACTATAACGTTTTGAGTTAGGATAGAAGAGTCACTGCAGCCAAGCATTCTGTAGTAAAGAACGTCAAGTTCACAGGAGAAGGCGTGGCCGAACATCGTGCCCGTGCATTTGCCGGTTCATGCGAGTTGGCTTAGTCAGATTGAGATATACTTCTCTGTTGTCCAACGCAAGGTCCTCACTCCCAATGACTTCTGCTCGCTAACGATGGTCTCGCAAAGGCCGTGACCATCATCATCAACGTTAGAAGGCTCCTGCCTAGCGACGAGCCGTTCTCCGAATCACCGAAAGCATATCGTTCTTGGAGGTAGAACTTGATAAAAGCACGTATGAAATTCGACCGCGATTTCCGCATAGGCGCCGTGGACGATCGCCTGTACGGGTCCTTCATCGAGCACCTGGGACGCCAGGTCTACGGGGGCGTCTACGAGCCGGGCCATCCGTCGGCGGACGACATGGGCTTCCGCACGGATGTGATGGATCTGGTCCGCAAACTCGGCCCGACGATTATCCGGTATCCGGGCGGAAACTTCGTATCCGCGTACAACTGGGAGGATGGCGTTGGCCCCGTTGCGGACAGGCCAAAGCGGCTGGATGTGGTCTGGGATGTGGTCGAGACAAACGAATTCGGCACGAACGAGTTTTGCGAATGGACCAGGCGCGTAGGCGCACAGCCTATGATGGCCGTCAATATGGGGACCCGCGGACTGGACGCCGCCCGGAGCATCGTCGAATACTGCAACCACCCGTCAGGCAGCTACTGGAGCGATCTGCGCATTAGCCACGGCTATAAGGACCCGCACAACATCAAAGTGTGGTGCCTCGGCAACGAGATGGACGGTCACCATCAGATGGGCCATAAGCCCGCTGACCAGTACGGCATCGTAGCGCGAGAGAGCGGCAAGCTGATGAAGATGGTCGATCCCAGCATAGAACTGACCATCAGCGGCAGCGCCTATTGGGGAATGCCGAGCTTCCCCGACTGGAACATTACGATTCTGGAGCAGGCGTACGAACAGATCGACATGATCTCGATCCACACATATCTCCAAAAGCCCGTTGAGGGAACCGCCGAGTATATGGCAAGGCCACTGCTGATGGACTCCTTCATCAGCACGGTCGTCAGCATCTGCGACGTAGTCAAAGCCAAGCATCGGTCCAGGAAACCCCTGTACATATCCCTGGACGAGTGGAACGTGTGGTGGCGCGAGCGTGAGCCCGAGAAGAACGTAAGATCCTTCCATACAACCCCGCAGCCTTATCTGGAAGAGGTCTACTCGTTCGAGGACGCCGTCGTGGTCGGGCTGATGATCATCACGCTGCTCAAGCACGCCGACCGTGTCAAAATCGCGTGCTTCTCCGAACTTGTAAACACCATCGCCTGCATAACGACTCGAACCGGCGGACCGGTCTGGCCGCAGGCGACGTATTACCCGCTCATGCTCGCCTCCAAGTACGGAAGGGGCGTCGCCCTCAACACGCTGATCGACTCGCCGGTCTACGAGAGCAAAGACCTCGGCCCGGTGACCTTACTTGACGGCATCGCCATTCTGGACGACGAACACGACGCGCTCACGATCTTCGCCGTGAACAGATCGCAGGAAGACGATCTCGCCTTGGAATGCGACCTGCGCGGCGTCGGCGACTATAAGGTGGATGAGCAATGGCTGCTCGCTCACGAAGACTGGGATGCGTCCAACACGGAAGCCAGACCCGACAACGTTGTCCCGCGCAGGGCCGCCGCCGCGTCGATCGACGACGGAAAGCTTACCGCCGTTCTGCCAAAGCTGTCTTACAGCGTTCTGCGGATGAAGAAATCCCGGGAGTGACAGGTCGCTTCAGTTCGAAGACTTCCACCCTCACCCCAGCCCTCTCCCTCGTAGGGAGAGGGGGTTGCGTTCGATTCGCTCGACTCTTCGCCGAGAGATGACCCCACCCCAACCCTCCCCTGAATGGGGAGGGGGAGGGGAACAGAAGGACTCGGAAGCCTGACGAGAAGACAAGCATTGGCACGATTCTTGCATCGTCTTTCCGTTTGGTGAAGTTTGGCCATCTGGATGATCGGGGAGGGTGTGCAAGATGAATCGCAGGTTGTTCTGTCTGGTTCTGCTTTTTGTGGTCTGCGGAGTCACTACGGCGCACGGCGATACCTATACACTTTCGCTCACTGGTGATTGGACCGGGATATACGACGCTGACGAATACTGGCAGGAATCGGTGGACTTCGGTCTCCAGTTTTCCAGCATTCAGAGCGTCAGCATCGATTGGTCGGGAATGGTGACAACAGGCTACGACGACTTCCTGCTGCCGGTGCGAGGACGTTTCGAGTCCAGCCTGATAGAGTCTCCGAACTCTATTATGGCGGTCGCTTCCGGTCCGTGGAGTCCATATAGCTACAGCTTTCCGTCCGTTTCCTTCGACACCCAAAGCGCCTACCAGGGCGCCAACTCCTGGGACTTCCTGCTTGACGGCAGAGCCATCCTGGAGACGGCCTACGCACCGGAGAACGGCGACTACACCGCTTCTGACGTGCCGTGGGGCGATCTCGACTCCGTCAGTCTGGTTGTGGAGGGAACCGCTGTCGTTCCCGAGCCGGCAGGCTTGGTATCCGTGGCCTTGGGATTGAGCGGTCTTGCAGGGGCGGCATTCCGGCGGCGCAGACACCGTTAGTCAATTGCATAAGTCCACGGCCTTGTCCGTGTGCTATCCGTGGAGGCATGCGCTGTCAATGAGCCGCTTCTCGTAATCCTCCAACGTTCCCCGAAAAATATGCAGCGTGCTGACACCCTGCGCCACCTGGCCCGGCCTCACCGTTCCCAACAGCGGATCAGCGTGAATGCAGTGCAGGCGCCGGTTGTTGAACAGGTAAACCGGCTTGGGGCTGGTCATGCCCGCGACCCACTCGCCGTCGCTGGAGACGACGCACATGGCGCCCTGTGACGCTACCTGCGGATGGTTCTGATCGATCGCGCGACATACCCACATCTCTTCGAGCGGCGGACCGCCGCGCACAGGGAAGAATGTATGGCGGTCGGGACCGGGGTCTCGCTCGGCGAACAGTTCACCCACCGATTTCCACCGGCGCGCTCCAATCGGTATGAAGGTCCTCCGCAAATCGGGGTCGTTGAACCGCGGCGCCCGGTAGAAGGCGAAACACGTGAACAGATTCGCGAGCCGCCAGATACGTTCGGACAGATTCGTGACGGTGACGGCAATACTGATGTCCTCACCGCGGAAGACCACGTCAGCCTCCATCAGGATTGCCCGGTCGATGTCTATCATACAGTGGGCGGAGTCCTGTCCAATTTCCCACCGCGGGCTCGGGTGGCTCCATGGCAGAAGCGCCTCCTCCGCATCCGAGACAAGCTCGGGCACGACCAGCAGAAACTCATCGCCGGGCAGATCGGTCAGTTCGAAACCGATCGTCTGGTGCGGGAGGTCCGTCACCTGTCGAATGCGCAGTACGCGGGACGCGCTCATCTGGCTCCCTCCTGAATCAGCGAATTGAATACTGTTAAAGTGTTTTGCGGAGGTCGCGAAAAACCCTGCGGCAACGCTCTGCAATCGACATAAACTTTATCGACTTATTGGGGCAAAAACCCTCGATACATTGGGAGGAACTCGCTCTTTTCCCGCGGAAGTGGCTTCATAGCGACTGCGTATTCACCACAGGGGAAGGAAATCTCAATCACCATGTCAGAAGGAGCGCTTCGAGTCGGTCTCGTCGGCTACGGCGTTATCGGCATCTATCATCTCGACCTCTGGTCCAAGGTCACCGGCGCTGAAGTTGTCGCGGTATGCGATGTTGTCCCGGAAAGAGCTCAGGAAGCGGCCGCCAAGTTCGGCTCTGAGGCTTACTACGACTATGGGGATATGCTGGCCAGGGCGAAGCTGGACGCGGTGGACATCTGCACGCCTTCAGGAATGCACGCGGAGCAGGGGATACTGGCCGCGGAGCGCGGGCTGCACGTATTGACCGAGAAGCCGATGGACATCGACCTGGCTAAGGCCGACAGGTTGATCGAGTCGACCGAACGGGCGAAAGTCAAGCTGGCCTGCATTTTCCAGTACCGAGTGGGGCCCGAAGCTCGTTTGGCCAAACAGTTGATCGACGACGGCAAACTGGGCAGGCTGTTGTCCTGCAGCGCCTACGTAAAATGGTGGCGCGATCAGAGTTATTACGACAGCGGCGCGTGGCGCGGGACGTGGGCGCTGGATGGCGGCGTCCTGTCGAACCAGGCGGTCCACAGCGTCGATCAGCTATGCTATTTCTGCGGACCGGTCAAGGAAGCTGAGTACGCGTATGTCACGACGACGGCGCGGAAGATCGAGGCAGAGGATTTCGCCATAGCCGTCCTGGCCTTCGAGAACGGCGCAAAAGGCGTCGTGGAAGCCACCACCTGCGCCTACCCGGGCGTAACGACCCGGACGGAGATCATAGGCGAGAAGGGATCGGCTTCGCTTGAGGGTCCCACTGTGACTTCCTTCAAGGTCTTGGGCGAGGAGATAGACATCGCCTCCGAAACGGCGAAGGTGGACGGGCGCGCCGACGCCAGGGATATCGGCCTAACCGGGCACGCTTTTCAGTTGCAGGATTTTGTTGACGCGATACGGGAGGACCGCCGGCCCTTTGTGACGGGAAGGGACGCGAGATTGGCGGTCGACGCGCTCACGAAGATTTACCGAAAGGCCGGCGCTCCCCGCCTGGGAACATAGTTGAGATTGGTGGTCGATGCGATGGAAATATGCAATAAGACGCACTACGATTTGAAGAGACTGTTCGCGGAGGCTGTGGATGGATTCGATCACAGCGGCCTGACCGTGGAAGTGAAGTATTGTCCGTCTTGTTCCGGCAGGTTCGTATCCGGGACGTACTACAGGGAAGCCCCCGGACGGCCCGACGGCAAGCTGATCAGGCTCAGGATCAACAAGGACAACGGATACCCGCTGCGGGTGGCGTTCAAGACCTCCGACTACATTACCCGCATAGACAAGAAGGGCAGGGAGGTCATCTACCAGAAACTTCGCTACGAGACGTTCCACACCGCTGAGCGCCTGGCGCTGGCCATTTTTCTCCACGAGTTCTCGCACTATCTGGATCATCTGGAAGGCAGGAATGGCCGCTACAAGCAGACGAAGGCGGACAAGTTTGCCGTCGAGCGAATGCGCGCGATGAAGATCGTGAAGTAGGGGAGCCGGAGATCTTCCCCCTGGAAAAAGGACTTGGCCGTTGGGCGGCCAGCCAAGCCCAACAGGAGAAAGAAAGGAGAAAAGAAGCGAGGGCAGTATAGCAAGCAAACTGAGCCTTGTCAACACTATTTGAAAAAAAACTGGATATTTTTTTCCTGTCTTCTAGCAAGGCAGTTAAATAACCCAGCGCTTATACTGGCATGGCGGTCATTTCCTCGTCATTCTTCCGGCCCGGGAGGCTCTCGCAACGATTTCAACAGACTCAGATTTCGCTCGTCCAAACCCGGCTCGTCCATAGGCGTCTCCAGTATCCCAGGGACATCCCGCAGGGACTCGTGGTTCACGATAGCGCGGAAGCCGGCGATGCCGATATTGCCCTCCCCGATGTGCCAGTGACGGTCTCTGTGCGATCCCAAGGCCATCTTCGTGTCGTTGCAGTGGAGGAGACGCAGCCGGGACAGGCCCACCGTCCTGTCAAACTCCGCCAGTGTCCGGTCCACGGCGTCCTCGTTCGACAGATCGTACCCCGCCGCCCACAAGTGGGCCGTGTCCAAGGCGATACCGACGCGTTCTGAGTAGTCGCCAAATCCATCGAGCAATTCCGCCATTTCATCGAACTGTGAGCCGATCGTATTGCCGGCCCCCGCTCCGCCTTCCAGCAGGACCATGTGGTCCCCGGGAGACGCATCGAGCGCCCGGCGAACCGCTTCGTTTATCCGCCGTATCCCCTGAGCGTATCCCGTTCCGCCGTGGCTGCCGATGTGCGTTACAACGTGCTGCGCTCCGAGGAGGTCCGCCCGCGGCAGCGCAAGCGCCAAAGCTTTGGAACTGCGCGAGTAGATGAGTTCGTCCGCGGAGGCCAGGTTGAGAAGATAAGCCGTGTGCAGAATGACGGGATAGATGCTCACTCTGGAGACGCCCTGGCGGAAATCGGAGGCAGTCCTCTGATCCACTACGCTTTCCCGCCAGGCGTTCGGGTTGCTCGCAAAAAGCTGAATGGTCTCGCATCCGAGACGTTCCGCCACCGCGATTGCCTTGGAGAGGCCCGCCGCGATTCTGACGTGGACGCCTAATCGCATCACTCGCGCTGCTGAGGGTCTTGGGAGGCTGTCGCGGGTCCCGGAGCAGCCTCGGCGTAAGCGGGCGCTGCCTGAGCCGGTTCGGGATCCCGATAGCCCATCTCCGCCGCCAGGGCTTGCAGGTCAAAACCCTCCTTGCGGATTCGCAGATCATAGTAGACCAGGATGATCGTGATGAGCCACACGGGCTCGATTGCGATCGACGTGATCATAGCGCCTATCTGGTAAAGGATATATGGCGTGCCAAGAGACGCGGTTTGGGGATGGAGCAGCATATCTTTTAGCAGCCCCGTTGCGGCCAACAGGGCTGCAATGCAGACTCCCTGCAATATTACGATGATCAGAAAAAAAGCCAGCAGAACGATGCCGAGAGTGCGCCAGTAATAGCCCTTTATCAACTGCCAGCTTCGCCGCAGGGCGGAGAAGTAACGTCTGTCTTCAGCGACGAACGAAGGACAGGTGAAGATCAGCGAAACGTAGAAACCCACGCCGATAAGCATCGCGGAGAGGCCCAGGAAGACAGCCGCGATTATCGCCAATACCATCACGGGGCTCTTGTCGATCAGCGCTATTCCGAAGCCTATGCCGGCTCCTATAATCAGCGCCCCGAACAGGTAAGGGATAAGCAGCGCGACGAGCCACAGCAGGTACGTAATCCCGAAAGAAAAAACACGCGGGAGCATTCTTCGATACGCGGCCACTACGGATATCTTATGGCCGAGATAGGCTTCCGATATGGCCCACATGGAGGGTCCCATAACCAGAAAGCTGGCGACTGTGAGAACGGGAATATACGCGAGATCGATCAGCGTTGAAGCCAGCGGATTATGCGAGCCGACGAAAATGCGCGCGACTGTCGCCAGGGCTTGGACGGGAGCGTAGATGACAGCCACAATGCCTATCAGCGTGGCAAGGTTGGTCTTGTATATATCGAACGCTCCGTCCAGAATGTCCAGGAGCGTCATTGGGCGAAGCAAGCGATTCACGCGGCCCATATCGGGTGTTTCCCTCCTATCTGGTCGCACCTTCTATCATGCGGGAACGGCCTGGTAATACTAACTGCGGGATTCCATGTAAGTCAGTTCCCGCAAAACGTATGGAAGTTCTATCATGCGGGAACGGTCTAATAAGACTAACTGTAGGATACAACGCCGGCTAGTTCCCGCAAAACGTACCGCAATCCCGCCTCCTACGCAGGCGCGCGACCATCTACCTCGTCGCCACCTTCACCTTGGACGGCCGGAGCACGCGCGACCGCTGCATGTAGCCTCTTTCCAGTTCCTCCACGACAGTGTTGTCCGGGTAATCGTCGGACTCTACACGCATCACGGCCTCGTGGACGTTCGGATCGAATTCCTGTCCGACCGCCTCTATTGGCGTAACGCCTTCCTTTTCGAGCAAATCCCGCAGTTGTCTGAGCGTGAGCGACACCCCATCCGCGAGGGCCTGGAAATTCTCGTTTTCCTGCGCGGCCTGCAGCGCTCTTTCGAAGTTGTCGATCACGGGCAGCAGCTTGAGAATCAGTTCCTGACTGGCGAACTGGCCCTGAGCCTCGCATTCCTCCTGGCGTCTGCGCTTATAGTTGACGAAGTCGGCAAGCGCGCGCATATATCGGTTGTGCTCTTCCTCGACAGCCCGCCTGGCCGATTCGATCTCGGATCGCAACTGAGCCGCGTCGGTCTCGGAAAGACACTTCTCAGCGCCGGTCTCTTCCGACACGAGTTCGGCTATCTCCTCGGCGGTTTGCTGGAATTCCTCATCCGCGCTCTTCCGGCGCTTGCGCTCGCCATCGTCTTCTTCGATCTTCACTCTGAATCTTCCCGGCACTTATGTTACCTCATTTCAAGGGTTGTAGGGTTCTAGGGTTCTAAGGCGTAACAGTTCAGGAATGGTCGGTACGACTCTCCTCGCTGCTCACCCTTTGGGAAAACACGAGCGTAATCCCCTCTCCCTTGAGGGAGAGGGTTAGGGTGAGGGTGAAAGTTCTCTCCATTTCTGAACTCTTACACAATGACCCACATTTGGACTGTGGCAATTCATTGCCGCTTTGGACCAGCGAAACAGTCGGGGCTCTTCGTTCCGCGGGAATGCCGGTTCGCGTTGCGTAAGGATGCTTTGAGATGCCACGAACCTTTCGAAAACCGTCTCCGATCGTGACGTTAGCCGTGCTACTGGTCTTCTCCGCGGGAGCCTGGGCGGAGCGCGACGTATCGGGCAGCCGCACCGATTGGGGAACCAAGGAACAAAGGGCCAGGGTGGCGAGGGAAGGCGTGATTACCACGCCCAGGGTCGCCGCTCGGAGCAGGCAGCTTTGGCGAACGGCGGCGCGGATCAACGCCGAGCTGGCAAATCTGAAGAAGGTGATACTGAGCCGCGGCGATCCCACCGACTACAAGATATTCATATCCGGTCCCGACGCGGATTCCGAATCCACGATGCCCATACGGACCCTCCTGAAGAAAGTGGATGGCGCTTACTATCTCTTCGCCGCGAACGTCGAGAACAGGAAGCATAGTGTGCGCATAGAGATGCCTGAGCGCATTGGCGGAATCCGGGATTTGAAGGCGCTCATCGAGTCGAACGGGACTGCTTCAGCCGCCGGAAGGTCGATCACCGACACTTTCGAGCCACTGGACGTCCGCCTGTATCAGTTCAGAGCCGACTAGGAGCAAGCGTTGCGAACCCACCTGATACTCGATGAACAGTCCGCGCCGCGGCACGAAGGTGTCACCTTCGCCCTGAACCCGGCCGTCAAACATCCCGAAAACCCGGTGATGCTGCCTGGTGAGCCCCATCAGTGGGACAGCCTGCAGATAAGCTGGCCCGCCACCGTCCTGTACAGCCCGGAGGAGAAGAAGTTCCGATGTTGGTACTCGGGCCTCGACGTTATCCAGTCGCCGGATCGTTTCTGGAAGCCGGGCTATGCCGAAAGCGAGGACGGGATCCATTGGGTAAAGCCGGATTTGGGCCAGGTCGAGTTCCTCGGCGCGGATACGAACCGGATCGAAGTCGATTGGGGCTATTCCTTGCTGAGCTGCGTTTTCGAGAACCCCGACCCCGCCGCCGCGGAGAGCAAGCGGTTCGCCTCCCTCTGGACCGAGATCGGCGATGGGATGTCATACCTGCGTAAGAGGCTGGCGTATTCGCCGGACGGAATCCACTGGACCCGCGAGCGCACGGTGTACGAAGGTATCCCGTTCGATCGCGCCTCATTCCAGGATATAAGCCAGATAGTGTACGACGCGGAGGAGCCGGACCCGCAATTCAGGATAAGGGCCTATTCGCAACTGATACGCAAGCGCGCCTACGATGGCCGGGATGGCGTCCGTCATATCGGCTTGGCGCACGGAACCGCTATAGACCAATTGGCCGGCGCCGCGGACCCGGTGTCGCTCGCTCCGGAACAAGGAATCGACGAAGAACTACATTTTGCCTCAGTGCGCAAATCGGACGGGCAGTGTCCTATCCCTCCAGGTATCTCTCCTATCCCTCCAGGTATCTCTCCTATCCCTCCAGGTATCTTACCTGGAGGGCCGCCGATCGGAGCCAAATCTATCCCTCCAGGTACCTTACCTGGAGGGCCGCCAAAAAGCAGCGCACAATTCCTGATGCTCTTCGAGTCCGACAACTTCAGCCGCAATCCCATCCACGGCGATCTGAAGCTGGCTGTGAGCGAGGATGGCCGCAAATTCCGCCGCGTCCATCCGCGCGCTCCGCTCGTAGCCACAGGGCCGAAAGGCTTTTGGGACGAAAACCTGCTGGTGACGACCACGTCGGCAATGCAGGAGGTCGGCGACGAAGTCTACATCTACTACATCGGCTGCCCGAACATTTACAACTCCTGGCCGCCGCCTTATATGGTAAGCCCTGAGCGGCGCGGATCGATGTTCGCTCCTGCTTACCTGGGTCTCGCAACTCTGCCGCGGGACCGGTATGCGTATGCCGAAGGACCGGGGAGCGTGACCGTACAAGCCCATTTTGGAGACATTTATATAAACGCGGACGGCGACGACATCGCTGTTTCCGCTCTCGATCGGTCCCGAACGCCTCTCGCCCTGGGGCGATTGACCGGCGAGACGGTTGAAGGAGTGTACCGCAAAGTAGCGTGGGACAGGCCTTTGGCGAGCGCAGTCGCGGCGCTGCGCGTATCCCTGGGTTATGGATGCAGGCTTTACAGTGTCGGAATGATCTGTCAACCGTCAACCAACAACTAAAGGCGCTATACGAAACACTGAAGCATCGATGAACGCCAGAGAACGATTCCAACGGATATTCAGATACGAGCCCGTTGACGGCGTGCCGGTTCTCGCCCTGGAGCCGTACGAGCAAGCCGGTCTGGAGCGCTGGCGGCGCGAGGGGCTGCCGAAAGACCAATCGCCCGAGGAGTTCCTCGGTATGGACCTCCTGCGCAAGCTGCCGGTCAACCTCGGCCCAATCCCGGCGTTCGAACCGAAGGTCATCTCGGAAACCCCGGAGTACTACGTCGAGACCGACCTATTCGGGGCCACAGTGCGCAGGCGCAGAGATGCGCCGAGCATGTACTACGGCTATGTCGATCACCCGGTGAAGAATCTCGACGACTGGCGCGCGTACAGAGACCGGCGCTATGACCCGCATTCGCTCGGTAGACTGCCCGCGGACATCGACACCGCGGCGGCGGGGTTCAACGCCGGCGAAGACCCGGTGGGACTGGAGATATTCCCTTTCTTCTTCAGGCAGGGCTTCTACCTGATGGGTATGGAGCGGTTCATGACCGCCTTCTACGACTCGCCCGACCTGATCCGCGAAATGTTTTCCTTCTGGAGCGAGTTCGTCATTGAAGTGATACGTCCGTTCATTTCACGGGTCAAGCTGGATTTCGTCAGCTTCGGCGAAGACCTCGCTTACAAGGGAGGTCCGCACATCTCGCCGCAAATCTACCGGGAGTTCTGGCTTCCGTACCAGGAGCCGATCATCCGCGAGCTCAAGAGCGCGGGCGCGCCGGTGATCTGCATGTACTCGGCGGGCAACCTTCGTCCGCTCCTGCCAACCCTCCTGGACCACGGATTCAACTGCGCGTGGCCGCTGGAGCAGGGATCGGGCATGGACCCGATCGCGCTCAGGGCCGAGTATGGGCCCGACCTGCTCTTGGCCGGGGGAGTCGCCAAGGAGGCCCTGATCGCCGGTCCGAAGGCGATCGACCGAGCATTAGAGCGACTAACGCCGCTCATCGAAGAAGGCGGCTACTTCCCCGCCCTCGACGACATGGTCCCACCGGAAGTCCCATTCGATCACTACAGGCATTATGTTCAGGTTCTTAGGGTCTTGGGGGCCACGATCCGGTGATTGACTGCCAACCTAACAACCTATGACCCTATGACCCTATGACCCTAAGACCCTTCCCCTGACTTCTTTGGCGATCTTGCAGAACCTGTCCGCCAAATCGCGGATGCTGTGCTCCTCGGCGTCGATCAGATACGTGTCCAGCCTGTCTCCCAGCGGCTTTGCCCATTTGCCGGGCAGCTTTTCCGCGCCCAGGATCGCGCCGATGATAGACCCCGCGGTCGCCCCGGTGCAGTCGGTATCCAAACCGCCCATCACTGTGATCGATATCGTCTTCTCGAAATCGCCGTCGCCGTAAAGCAGACCCATTATCGTCAGCGCGGCGTTGTTCAGCGTGTGCGCGCCGTGCATTCCGGCGTACTTCCGGTCAATTCGCGCCCACGTTATCTCCCAGTCGCCGTCGGTCTCACACCATCTGATCGCCTCTTTGACCGTCTCCGCCATTCGAGACTTGGCCGGAATCTCCGTCAGCGCGATCTTCAATATCTGCTTGGGATCGTCAACAACGAAAGCGGCGGCAATCGCGGCTGAGAAGAACATCTCCCCATATATGCCGTTCATCACGTGGCTCAGCGAGGCGTCCCGGTACGCGAACTCGGCGGCCAGTTCCGGGAGTCCCGGCGCGGCGTAGCCCCACGGGTCGGATCGGATGTCGGCCCCGATCCACTCGGCGTACGGATTGTTCCGCGTGGCCGTCTTGGGCGGCTTTAGGCCGGCTTTCAGATTCGTCAGCGCTCTGTACTCGGCCGTGCAGGCGACCGGAAGATACTTCAGCCAAAGCTTGCCGACGTCCTCGACGGTGAAGTCGATCCCTGCCTCTTCGAGTATCAGCAGCCCAAGGACCGTGTAGGCCAAATCGTCATCCTGGCCGACGTGATCCAGGTTCGGCTTGAGGAAATCGTCCATACGGTCGTAGTAATGCGGCGCGTTGGCGCCGAGATAATCATTCCAGTATTCCGCGAGCGGATAAGGCTGGCCCAGCTTTTCCGCCCAATCCTTGATCTGCGCTTTCGGCTTCCCCTCCACGGGAATACCGAGCACGCACCCCGCGCATCGTCCGAGCAGCGCCCCGAGCATTTTGTCCCGCAGTTGGGAGTCAGTAAGATTGTAGGGCAGCTTGCGGGGCCCCTTTGGTCTGACCGCCCTTATGTCTTTCAGCGGATTCGGCTCCACATACTTGCCGGGCCGACCCTTGAGTCCCTCGGCCTGTTTGATCCATCGTTCGATCGAGCGATCGATCTCTTTGACCAGAGTCGCAACCTCCGCGCCCTGCTCCTTGCGCATTTCGAGCCATCGGTGAAGCTCGCCCATCCTATGGCTCTGCTTGTTAAAGTAAGACATTCCATCCCTCCACAGCGTATACTGAACCGGACTAATGGTCTATAGTATAGCGCTTTGGTTGTTAGTTGTTGGTTGTTTGTTGCCGGGCGTCTCGCGCGTCTTTTTGAACCGCTGAGACGCGGAAGCTGCTGATTGCGCTGAATGGAGTTCCGGCCTTGCTACTGGTCACTCTACGGACAGTTTCCGCGCGGTTTTGCGCTATTTCGCGGCGGTTTCGCATGAGAACCCGTCGGTTCCACAGCGGTTTCGGCAAGTTTCAGTACAGTTTCGGATGGTTTTACCAGAGTTTTCAAATACCTCGTCTCCGAGGGGCGCGAGCTTTATTCAGTTGTGAAAGATCAATTCGTTCGTACGGTTGCACGTGCGCTAAAAGCATTTGAAACCGCCGATGAACGCGGATGGACGCAGATGGGATAGCTATTGGCTATCCCGGATTATTCAGCATGCGCGTGTTTTGCCTACACTCCGCGATCACGTCATCATGAGCGCCAGCGAAGGATCTCGTATCACAAAAATACCACGTGAGGTTTGAACAGGCCCCACCTGGCGAAATAGCAAAACAAGATTCTTCTCTTCGTTCAGAATGACAATCTCCGGGGCGTTGTTCGTGAATAATACAGGCCATCAAGTCCTCAGCTTTCAGATCGGCTGTCTGTTGACGGTTCCGGCCCTTCACACTAACCACGAACCACC
>JAUSGG010000004.1 GCA_030649165.1 Armatimonadota bacterium | reverse complement strand
AAGAATCTTCTATCGCACAAGCGCCAGGTTCGGCTTCGCAGTTGGACGTTGCAGCTATCCGGGAGAAGATCCTTCGCAAGCTCAGGATGACATCCGCGGGGCGTCCGCAGAACAAGCGTCCCGTGAATAAATCGGGCTAGGTCAATGGCCGAACGGGTTCATCTTCCCCACGAGCGTTTCGTGGCGCACGGCCCTGCGCCCGGCGTAGACTCCCAGCACGGCGCCCCCGCACACGTCGGAGAGGAAATGAGCGCGTTTCTGAATACGACTTGCGCCGACGAGAGCAGCCAGTCCATAGTACAGCCATTTCCGTTTGGGCCGCTCGTTAGAGAGAACGGTGGCGATGGCAAAAACACTGCTGGTATGACCGGAGACGAAGGACCCGTTGCCCGAGCCGGGGCCGTCGAATGCGTACGGATCGCCATTTGCGTCCTCGGGACGCCGCCGGCCCGTCAAGTACTTCAGTCCGGAGGTCATCAGTCCCGACTCGATCACGGCCTCGCAGGCCGTCCCATAGGTGCGCTTGCTCCCGGATTTCCCGAACAGATAGCCCAACCCCACGGTCGCAAGGACCCCCCGATAGAGCGTTTCTTGAGCATTTGCCGCGTCGCCGTCTTCTCCAACCGCTGAATCGACAGTGCGGTCGAGCGCGAAACTCGTCAGCAGCCCGCCGGCCAGAAGAAGGGCGGTTCGATCTTTTCGTGCGATCGGCAACTCGATGGGGACGCCCGCGGGCGACGCGGCTTCCGGGGACTCCGATTGCGCCGTCTTCTCGGTCTCGTCCCGCGGATCGAGCGCGAGCGTGGTGTAAGCTCTGCTCTGCCGGGCGACTATATCCGCGGTCATCAGAGTGTAGGACATTTGCGGAGGCCGGACCAAATCCGCCTCCGCCCCTACGGCGAAAGCCAGCAGCGCAATCCCTATGGAAGCAAATAAACGCTGACAATACATCTGGAAAACCCCTCCTGTTGCCGGGTCGGTTGAGCCGCCGACACTAACACGCAAGGCCATCCCGAAGTACACGAGATAACTGCTCAAAGGGTATCAGATTTTGGCGCAAAAAAACAGCCGGGGTTGTTGGAGGGAAAGAGTCGAAAGAGTCGGAGGAGTCTGAAGAATCGGAGAAGCCACTGTATGAGCCTATGAACCTCATAGTTCCCACAAGCCCCATCAACCCCATAAGTAAGAGTTCAGAAATGGAGAGAGCTTTCACCCTCACCCTAACCCTCTCCCTCAAGGGAGAGGGGATTACGCTCGCGTTCTCCCTGGGGGTGAGCAGCGAAGAGAGTCGTACTCACCAAGCCTGAACTCTTACCCTCATAAACCTTATAACCCTACAACCCTGTTTTGTGATACAATTGACCCTGCTGGATGGCCCTCCACCCGAGGGCGGAGTTCTGACACCGGAGGGACGCGTGGCGCGCGATGATTGGTTCGGGTTAAAGTCTGGGAAGGCTCGCAAGCTGGCGCGGAAGTCGGCCGACGCGGTGCCGGACGGCCTTTGGATTAAATGCCCCAAGTGCGGCGAGATCCTTTTCAACAAAGAGCTTGAGAAGAATCTCCGCGTCTGCAACAAGTGCGGCTACCACTACAAGCTCGGCGCTATGCAGCGGATCGCGATGACGGTTGACGAAGACACCTTCGAGGAGATCGCGACCGGCCTCCGCCCCGGCAATCCTCTCGACTTCCCCGATTACGAAGACAAGCTCGAAAAGGACCGGAAGACGACCGGTCTGGAAGAGGCCATAGTGGTGGGGACCGCGGCCATCGGAGGCCGGCGCGTCGTCATCGGCGCGGCGGATTTCACGTTCCGTGGAGGGAGCATGGGCTCCGTCTACGGCGAAAAGATAGTCCAGGCCGTCGAAAAAGCGCTGGACGAAAGGCTTCCCGTCGTGCTGTTCTGCTGCTCCGGCGGGGCGAGAATGCAGGAGGGGATACTTTCCTTGATGCAGATGGCCAAAACAAGTGCGGCAATAGCCCGTATGAGCGCCGAAAAGCTGCCTTACATCTCGGTCCTGGTCGATCCGTGCACCGCCGGCGTGCACGCCAGTTTCGCCTCATTGGGCGATGTCATGATCGCGGAGCCCGGCGCTCTCATCGGATTCGCCGGCGCTCGCGTCGCCCAGCAGGCGGGCGTTATCAACAGGCCTCCCAACTTCCAACAGGCCGAGTTCCAGTTGGACAATGGGATGGTCGATATGGTCACGCCGCGCAAAGAGCTGAGGCAGACCCTCATCAAGATATTGCAGTTTTGCTGTGAGGATATCGGCAATGCCGCCTAGCGCATCCAACATTCTTGACTTCGAAAAACCCATAGCCGAACTTGAGGCTGAGATAGAGGACATCAAACGCCTGACGGCCGAACAGGGGGTGGACAGGTCGGAAGAGATAGCGATTCTGGAACAGCATCGTGACCGCCTGATGGAACAGATTTTCTCGCGCCTGACACCGTGGGACAAGACGCTGTTGGCGCGCCACCCGAGGCGGCCCTATACGCTGGACTACGTCCGGCTGCTTTTCGACGATTATACCGAGCTTCACGGCGACAGGCTCTTCACCGACGACAAAGCCATGATCGGCGGCTTGGGAACATTCGACGGGCGGCAGGTCATGTTCGTCGGCCAGCAGAAGGGCCGCGACCTCAAAGAGAGGCAGTTCCGCAATTTCGGCAGCGCCAAACCGGAGGGCTACCGAAAGGCGCTCAGGCTGATGAAGCTGGCGGAGAAGTTCGGCCGGCCGATCATCGCATTTGTGGACACGCCCGCGGCCGACTGCAGCGTGGGGGCCGAATCGCGCGGCATCAGCGAAGCCATCGCCAGAAACCTGATGGAGATGAGCGCGCTGAAGGTCCCCATCATAATCGCCATCCTCGGCGAGGGCGGAAGCGGCGGAGCGCTCGGCATCGGAGTCGGTAACAGCGTTCTGATGCTCGAGTACGCGATATACTCCGTGATCCCGCCCGAAGGCTGCGCCGCCATCCTTTGGCGCGATCCCGCCAAGGCGCCCGAGGCCGCCGCCGCCCTGCGGATAACCGCGGAAGACGCCCTCAGACTGGGAGTGATAGATGAAGTCGTGCCGGAGCCGCTTGGCGGCGCGCACCGGAATCCGGACCTGACCGCCCGCACCCTCAAGACGGCGATCCTGCGCAATCTGGATGAGCTGTGCTCGATGACCGGCGACGAGTTGGCCGCGCAGCGATATCAAAAGTTCCGCGCAATGGGGCAGTTCCTGACCATGCCGGAGTTGGCCGAAATCGACGCAGCGGCGGGTTGACGGCTATCGGTTGACAGTTGTCGGTTTATCTTGCGGGAACGGCCTCGTACAGCCAACTCATCGAATATCACCGAAGCCAGTTCCCGCAGGAGGCAATCAGTTTTTCATCCTCTTGGCCGGCGCGAAGCGCAATGAGCGACTCATGCCTCATAACTCATAACTCCCCGTGCTTCGTAAGTGTTCAGGAATGGTGAGTACCTGCCGGGCAACGTCATTCCGAGGAACGAGGAATCTGCTTTTTCCGGCCATTTTACAGAAGCAGATTTCTCGACTACGCCGGCGCTCCGCTCCTAATGAAACGCCGGATGCGTTGCGGGAACTACAGGTAGCGATGCCAAAACCTCAGCTAGAAAAGGCCGTTCCCGCAGGATAGAATCTGCTTTTTCCGGCCACTTTACAGAAGCAGATTTCTCGACTACGCCGGCGCTCCGCTCCTAATGAAACGCCGGATGCGTTGCGGGAACTACAGGTAGCGATGCCAAAACCT
>JAUSGG010000003.1 GCA_030649165.1 Armatimonadota bacterium | reverse complement strand
CCTAGCCCGATTTATTCACGGGACGCTTGTTCTGCGGACGCCCCGCGGATGTCATCCTGAGCTTGCGAAGGATCTTCTCCCGGATAGCTGCAACGTCCAACTGCGAAGCCGAACCTGGCGCTTGTGCGATAGAAGATTCTTCACTGCGTTCAGAATGACGACCCCCAGGCGTTGTTCGCGAATAATCCGGGTTAGTTGATGGTTGGTGGATGCGGCGGATGCGACCGATAGGACTGATAGGACGGATGGGACGGATCGGTCGTGAACCAACGATCAACCACCAACCCGACATATCTCAAGGAGAACACAACAATGGCAAAGATTCCTTATTCTAAAGATGAGTTGTTCGGGCAGGGCGAACAGCGCGTTTTTACGGGCGAGCAACTGAGAGAGATCGCGTTCCCGCTGGGAGGCATCGGCACGGGGACGATCTCCCTCGGTGGGCGGGGCAACCTGCGTGACTGGGAGATACTCAACCGCCCCGCCAAAGGCAATAATCCGCCGTATACGTTTGTGGCGATCTACGCGAAGAAGGCAGGCGGCGAACCCGTCGCGAGATTGTTGGAGTCGCGGCTTCAGCCTTCGTTCGTCGCCGGTCCCGGAATGCCGCCGGACAAGGTCTGCGGGCTGCCCAGACTTCGGAATGCCACGTTCAGGGGAGAGTATCCGCTTGCCTGGGTCGATTTCGAGGACAAGAATCTTCCGGTAGACGTGTCGCTTGAGGCGTTCAACCCGTTTATCCCTCTCAACGAGAAGGATTCGGGACTGCCGGTCGCGATCCTGCGCTACACGGTGAAGAACACCACGAACGCAGGCGTCGATTGCTCGATTGTGTTCAACATGAACAACTTCACGGGGCAGGACCTGGGAGGCGGCGTCAACGAGTATGTCGATGACAAGAGATTCCGCGGGTTCAAGATGACCTCCCCCAAACCAAAAGAGGACGACGCTCGATTCGGCTCGATGGCGCTGGTCACCACGTGCCCGGACGTCGATGCTCTGCCGGCCTGGCGGAAAGCCGGTTGGTGGGACGCGCTGCGCTTGTTCTGGTACGATTTCATCACGGACGGCAGGCTGGAAACCGACGGTAAGACTCACAGCTCGGAGGGCGACAGTACCGTTTGCGCTCTTTGCGCTCGGTTGAGTCTCAAACCCGGCGAGTCTAAGGACGTCGTTTTTATGCTTACCTGGTACTTTCCGAATCGCGGTTCGGACGGCCATACGGAGGGCATTCTCCACAACTGGTACTACACGCAGTTTGCCAACGCGTGGGACGTCGCCCGCTACGTCGAAACGCACTTCAGCCGTTTGGAACGGGAAACCCGCACCTTCCACGACGCGCTGTTCTCGTCGAAACTTCCCGCGACCGTCCTGGACGCCGCGTCGGCCAATATGTCCATAATCCGCACCACAACCTGCTTCCGAACAGACGACGGACGCTTCTTCGGTTACGAGGGCTGCGGAGACCACGACGGCTGCTGCCCTATGAACTGCACCCACGTCTGGAACTACGAGCAGGCCCTTGCGTTTCTGTTCCCGGCAATGGAGCGCACGATGCGGCTTACGGACTTCCAGACAAATGTCGATACCGACGGCCGTATGGCGTTCAGGAGCATGCTGCCGCTTGGCAGGCCGCTTTGGGGTCACCGGGCGGCGGCAGACGGACAGATGGGCTGTATTATCAAGTACTACCGCGAATGGCAAATGTCGGGCGATCAGAAGTTCGTTGAGGAACTGTATCCCCAGGCCAAGAAGGCTCTGGAGTACGCGTGGAAGGAATGGGATAAAGACCGTGACGGCATGATGGAGGCCATTCAGCACAACACTTACGATATCGAGTTTCTCGGTCCCAACACGATGATGGGAACCCTGTACCTGGGCGCGCTGAAGGCTATGACGATCATCGCAGGCGAGCTCGGCCACGCTGAGGATGCGGCGGCGTACAAGGAGGTCTACGACAAGGGCAGGGTCGCCTACGACAAGCTCCTGTGGAACGGCGAGTTCTACGTGCAGAAGTACGATCCCAAGGAAGCCCCCCAGTATCAGTTCGGCGAGGGCTGTCTGTCCGATCAGATGCTCGGCCAATGGTTCGCCCACGTCGCTGACCTTGGCTACGTGCTGTTGGAGCCCCACGTGAAGAAGACAATGGAATCGGTGTTTGAGCACAACTGGCATCCAGATCTCTCGGGGCATCATAATTGCCAGAGGACCTACGCGCTGGGCGACGAGGCAGGGTTGATCCTCTGTTCGTGGCCAAATGGCGGCCAGCCTGCTCTGCCGTTTGTGTATTCCGACGAGGTGTGGACCGGGATAGAGTACCAGGTTGCCGCGCATCTGATATACGAGGATTTGATCAGCGAAGGGCTGGCCATTGTGAAAGGCGCCAGAGACAGGCACGACGGCTACCGCCGCAATCCGTGGAACGAGTTCGAGTGCGGGCATCACTATGCGAGAGCGATGAGCAGTTGGTCGCTCATCCCAGCCCTGAGCGGCTACACTTACTCGGCGCCCAAGGCCAGGATCGGATTCGCGCCGCGCATATTCGTTGAGGACTTCCGCGCGTTCTACTCCACCGGATCGGCCTGGGGGACATACGGCCAGACGTTCAAGGCGAGGACACTTGAGGCTTCCCTGGAAGTCCTGCACGGCGAACTGCCGGTCAAGACTCTGGCGCTTGCGTGGCCAAAGGGCGACGCACCTAAGCGGGTGAAGTTGGAAACCACGTTCGATGGTAGGCCGGTCAAGGCGACGACTAAGACGGACGGCGCGGATTTGGTCATATCCTTCGATAGCGTTACGGTTAAGCCGGGGACTGTATTGAAGGTTCGGGCCTCGGCGTAGGATGGATAGTTGATGGTTGAGGGTTGTTGGCAACGCCGTCCGTCCAATCCGTCTGATCCCTCCTATCGGGCCTATCCGTGATCGGGCGCGATATGCCATCGCGCCCGGAACAGAAAACCTCAATACAAGCCGAGCCTACCCCCTCTCCCTTTGGGGGAGGGTTGGGGTGGGGTTAAACTCTGTTCACTGATCACTTTATTGGCTGATGGCGGCGGTTGACACTGACGCTTGTTAGCAGCGCCGCCCGTCGAATCCGTCTGATCCGTCCTATCCGTGATCGGGCGCGATATCCCATCGCACCTGCCAACCTTTCAATACAAGCCGAGCCTACCCCATCTCCCTTTGGGGGAGGGCTGGGGTGGGGTTAAACTCTGTTCACTGATCACTTTGTTGGCTGATGGCGGCGGTTGACACTGACGCTTGTTAGCAGTGCCGCCTTAGGAGCCCGGCTGCGCTGGCTATGCCGAAAACGAGAGTGAGGATTGAGGAAGGCTCGGGAACCGGTTCGTAGGTGAAGTCGTCCATGCTATAAGTGCCCCCGTTGTCATTGACAGGAACGGATTCAAAGACAATTCGATCTACGTTAGTTAGGCCGATTCCGAACCAGTCAGAATGTGAGTCAATGTCGGTAAACCAGCCTGTAGTCGCTCGTTTCCGCCACGATATCCGTGGACTCTGAGACCGGTGGTCCAATATGACTCAATCCCTTGACCGGCAAAGTACGCGCCGATTACATTAACGGGATCTGGGAATGTTATGCCGAGTAGCGTGGAACCCCAGCCATTCACCGCAAACTCCAGGCCGGAATGAGCGTACCCCCCCATTTGGTCACAAGCCAGTAGCCTTGGTTGCCTTTAATGCCGGTGTTCCCATGCTCCCAAGTAAGTCCCGCATAGGCGGTACCAGTTAGAACTGTTTCGATGGGCAAGCCCTCGAAATCCAGGACTACCGCGAGACACGTTCCGGCGCCCACTGCCTGCAGAATCACTATGACTATTGATACCATTACGACTGATCTTCCCATGTCTACCTCCGTCTCGCTCAACCTTGCCATCCAATTCGCGGCCAGTGACCTATTGCCCCATGTATTCGTATGCGCCCATATCACATGTCACGTTGACGGGTCGAGGATTGCCGTCGATGTCTTCGGCGGGCGCATTCGTATTCGTGCCTTGGTCGATGCGCGGCGAATCGGACTGCAGATGGTAATCACCGTTTACCCAGGTGTCGTCGCTCCAATCGCTCGGTGTGCCGGGGTCATTCCAGTGGCCCGGGTCCACAAACAGCGGGTCCGAATACATCATGTTAGATACGCTGCCAGGCGAGTAGTAATGATTCGCCTGGGTGTTGCTTTGGCCGGGGTTGTAAGCGTCGCAATAGGACAAAGTTGCGCTGCCGCTCACAACAGCATATACACTCCAGCCGTTGTTTGCGCGGTTATCGTAAAAGACGTTGTTTGTGATCGCGCACTGCCCCGTGGAGAAGATAGCTCCACCGCCAAGCCCACGACCACCGGTTCCCACATACGCGGAGCGGTTGCAGGCAAACGTGTTATTGATAATGGAGGCGCTGCCGCCGTTTACACGGACCGCTCCGCCGCCGGAAATCCCCTGCTCATTGCCATCATTGTTCATGGCAAGGTTCCCAGCAAAAACGTTATTGACGATGCTGGTTTTGCAGTAGTGGAACGCGAGCGCGCCGCCTTAGGAGCCCGGCTGCGCTGGCTATTCCGAAAACGAGAGTGATAATTGAGGAAGGTTCCGGAACGGGTTCGTAGGTGAAGTCGTCCATGGCGTATATCCCGCCACCTTCAAGCACGGGAACAGACTCCACCACTATCCGATCCACGTTGTTAAGGCCAATCGCGAACCAGTCAGACTGTGTGTCAATGTCTGTGAACCAATCGGTGACACCAACCTCCAAACCGGACCTATACCCGTGGACCCGAAGCCCGGTGGTCCAGCCAATCGGCGCTCCTTGCGCCGCAAAATACGCCCCAGTCACGTTCACCACGATCGGGAAGCCGATACCCATAAGCGTGCTGCCATAGGCGTTCATCACATAGTAGTGACCGGAATGCGGATAACCCGAGGCTGACACAAGCCAGTACCCCTGGTTGCCCAGCGCCCCAGCGTTGCCCAGCTCCCAGACAAGACCTGCGTAATCCGTCCCTGTGAGCACGTTGCCGGGAACCTCCTCGAAGTCAACAACCACTCCTAACGATGGTCCCTCGCTAAGCACTAGCGTCAAGAATAATATCGACACTGCCACTCTGAAGGTCTTACTCATAGTCTCCTCCCAAGTCAGACTACGCGAAACGTTGGTCGCAGGCGTAGCGTTCTACTGTCCTGCATATTCGTACGCGCCTATCTCGCAAGTCCCATTGATGGGGCGCGGATTTCCCTCAATATCGTCTGCCGGTGCGCCGGTGTTCGTGCCCGCTCCAATGCATGGTGAATCGGACTGCAGATGGTAATCACCACTTACCCACGTGTCGTCACTCCAATCATTCGGTGTGCCGTTGTCATTCCAATAGCCTGCGTTTAGGAATGACGGATCGGAATAATACATATTTCCAGATACGCTGCCGGGCGAGTAGTAATGATTCGCCTGGGTGTTGCTTTGGCCCGGATTGTAAGCGTCGCAGTAGGACAGGGTCGTTCCCGTGTATACGCTCCATCCGCTGCCGGCGCGGTTGTCGTAGAAGATGTTATTCGTAATGGTGGATGTGGAAGTGGAGAAGATAGCTCCACCGCCAAGCCCTGGACTGCCGGTTCCCACATACGCGGAGCGGTTGCAGGCAAACGTGTTATTGATAATGGAGGCGCTGCCGCCGTTGACACGGACCGCTCCACCGCCGGAAATCCCCGCTTCCTGACCATCGTTGTTCATGGCAAGATTTCCCGCAAAGACCTTATTGACGATGCTGGTTTTGCAGTAGTGGAACGCGAGCGCGCCGCCTTATAAAACCGCCTGCACCAGCTATGCCGAAAAGGAGAGTAAGCATTGAGGAAGGCTCGGGAACAGGCTCGTAGGTGAAGTCGTCCATTGCGTACCATCCTCCGCCGTCTTTTACCGGGACGGACTCAACGACGATCCTGTCCACGTTGTTCAGGCCAATCGTGAACCAGTCAGACTGCGTGTCGATATCAGTGAACCAATCCGTGACAGCCACCTCGGAACCAGCCCGATAGCCATGAACCCTGACACCGGTCGTCCACGCAATGGGATTACCTTGCGCGGCGAAGTAGGCACCGGTAACGTTTACCTGAGTTGGAAACGCCAGCCCAAGGAGCGTAGAGCCGTAGGCGTTCATAACGAAGTTCCGTCCCGAGTGCGGGTAGCCAGGGGCCTCTACCAGCCAATACCCCTGGTTTCCGCCAGCTCCAGTATTGCCAGGCTCCCAGGCTAGTCCGCCGTAGCCCGACGCCGTCAGGTTCGTTCCCACTGCAATATCATCAAAGTTCACGACGACCGCGACAGATGGCGCAATCGCCATGATATTGCCGAGAACCACAAGCAGAAAGGCTATTTGTATTCGTTTTCCCATTCTTCTCCTCCAACGAGACGTATGCTGTTACTGCTGGCGTTCGTAAGCACCGAGATCGCAGACTCCACCGACCGGCCAGGGACGCGGATTTCCATCTTCCGTGCTGTTGACGCCGGAGCCGTCCTCGAGGTAGAAGCAGTTCGCTCCGACGGACTTGACTTTGCCGAAGACGCGGACCAGAGTTCCGGTGTTGCTGACTCCATAAGCATACCCCACTGCCGGGGTGTACTGGTTCAGTCTGCCGCCGCCGAGGAGCTTGTGATTTGTGCCGAGAGGATAGACGGTGTATGTTCCGGTCTGTTCGACGCTGGTCGGGTCGTTGATGACTCGTTCGCCGCCAACGGTTGCCATAGTCCCGCCGGTTATCCTAACGATGGCGCCGGGATCTGGGGGAGTGGCTGAGGCGACTCTTATGCCCGCCGTTCTGTTCTGCTCCTGGATGTAGAAACAAGGGCCGTATGGGGACGGGGCGGAGGGAAACGTTCTTGATACGATTTTGCCAGTCAGCGGATATTGAATCGGAAGGGACGTTCCATCTTGAAATGTCTTGGCCCAGGCTATGGTT
>JAUSGG010000266.1 GCA_030649165.1 Armatimonadota bacterium | reverse complement strand
AGCGGAGCGCCGGCGTAGTCGAGAAATCTGCTTCTGTAAAGCAGCCGGAAAAAGCAGATTCCTCGTTCCTCGGAATGACGTTGCCCGGCAGGTACTCCCGGCTGATCACTTAGAAGCAGACCCTTCGCTCCGCTCAGGGTGACGTCGCACTCGCCATTCCTGAACAGTCACAGCTTCAGGCGTGACCGGAGGTTTATATCGTTGCGTATTTTTATCCCGGCGCTGATCTTTGCGCTGTTGATTTCTCCGGCGATTCCTTCCGCGGCGGCGAAGAAAGCCTCTGCCGCGAAGAAATCCCCTGTCGCTAAGAAAGCCCCTGGCGATCTGTGCGATCTTCTCAAAGACAACCCCATCTACACAGGCGAGGTCGGTTACAGCGATCTCAGTTCAAACATCAGTATCGCGGCAGACAATCCGTCCGGCATAGGCTCGATCAGCCTCGATCGCGGCGGGCGTTCCCGCCTGCTTGGCCGCGCTCCGGCGATCCTGGAGGCGGTCGTCGTGGACAACGGCGTTGAGAAGGCCGCGGCGACCGATGGCCCCATCTCCTGTTATCCGCACGGGATACGGTCCGTGCGATCCGAGGCCAACGTAGAGGCCGAGTGGTTCACAACGTTCGTCGACACGGATCTCGTAGCTTGCTGCCTGAAGCTCACGAACAAAGGCCCGAACGATGTCACTCTCGTCCCACGGCTGCGAGGCGAGTTGGGCGGGGATACGGACGTGTCGATAAGGGCCGATTTCGACGCCGCCCGGAACATGATCATCGTGACCCGCAAAGAGACCGCCGGTCCTCAACGGCAGCCCGTTTTCGCCTATATTGGCATTATGTCGGGTTTCCTGCCGCACGACTGCAGGCTGGGCGAGTCTCCGACGGACTTGCAGAAGACTTGGAGCGCATCCGGCTCCGGAGCGGCCTACGCGATGACGGGGGCTTCCTTTGTTGTGCCTCCCGGCGAGACGCGGAAGCTGTGGGCGGTCCTGAGCGTCTCGCTCAACGGTCGAGACGTCATGATCGACGCCGCCGAGAGCAAGGTTCGATGGATGAACTCGGTCGCAAGTGTCGAGACGAGCAGTCGCAGCCGGGTGTTGAAGCAGTTGCGCCAAATGCCCGGGCCGGGAGGGAATCCGGTGTCCAGGAAGCTGTACTACCGGTCCGCCTGCACGATGATCCGTAACGTCGGCGGAACGGGAGGAAGTTTCGGGAAGAACCGGCCCTGCTTTGCGGTCCGGAGCAAGAGTGTGGTCACCCCGCTCGATGCCTCCGTTCTCGCGACCGGCCTCGCTGAAATCGACATAAAGCTCGCGCGGGAGCAATTGCTGATCCTGGTTGAGAACATGAACGAGAACGGCTCCATGCCGGAGTCCATATCCGCGGAGTCCGTGTCCACGGCGCCGTGTGTCGAGCCGCCTCTGGCCGCCTGGGCGGCGTGGCAGGTCTACGAGCACAAGTTCGACGAGCAGTTTCTCAAGCAGGTGTACGATCCGCTGTGCAGAAATACCGACTGGTGGTTTGCCGAGCACGACAGGGATTTCGACAATCTGTGTGAGTTCGCCGGGACCCTTGACGCGACGCCGCCGGAGCAGATATGTGACTCGGTCGAACTCAGCGGGTATGTGCTGGCGCAGGTCGACTCCCTTGCGAAGATGGCGGCGGTCTTGGGAAGAGACATCCAGCAGCGCGCGTGGAAGGCGCGGGCCGACGCCATAAGGCAGCGTATCGCGTCCACGTTGTACGATCCGGCGTCCAATCTGCTGTGCGACGCAAGCGTGACCAAGCACGAGCTGCGGAAGGCCATCGATCCCGGATGCTTCGTTCCGCTGTGGGCCGGCCTGCAACTGCCCAAAGGGGCGGAACGGGCTATGGCCCGCGATTATCTGGGGAATCCGCAATACTTTTTCGGCAGTCTGCCCTTTCCCGATGTGCCGTACACTGACGAACGCTATGCCGGCGAATGCCGGATAACGCCGCTGACGGCCTACCTGATGATGGGCGCTATGCGCGCAAACGGTCGGGATGTTAAGGAGGCAAGGGAACGGCTCGTGCGGCTGGTCGCGAACTCGGGAGGCAGTTGCGAGGCATTCGACGCCAAGACGGGTATCGGCCTTGGGGCCAGAGAGCACGCGGTCACCGCGGCCCTCGCGCTGCGAACGATACTGGGCAGGTCGGACAGGATGGACATAACTCAGCCTTTAGGGAATAATGAATAGAAGATGGAACCCACAGCCCGCTCGACGCCGTCAGAACTAGTGCTGAGTTCTGAGTTCTGAGCGCTGAGCGCTGAGTGATGAGCGCTGAGTGATGAGCGAGATATGATGTTGCGACATTTTGCCAAGTTAACTATCCTGGCGCTCTTGACTGCCTGGGCGGTCTCTTTGTGTCTGCCCGCGCGCGCCGCCGAACCGGGGCCGTCCGATGACAAGGCGAAAGCAATCGGCGCCCCACTGGTTGCCTCGCGCGCGGAACGGCGGTCTATGATCGACGAAGACCCCCGCCTGAGGCGGACGGTCACGCTGGTCCTGCGGGACAAGCCCGTCTCAGTCCTCCTCGCCAAGTTGACGGAGCTGACGGCCGTGAAACTCGAAGCCGCTCCTGAGGTCCTGAAAAGGAAGCTCACCGTGGTCGGACGAGGAACTCCCGTCGTGACTATCATGGCGCAAGTGGGCTATCTGTTCGACTGGGGCTGGATACGAGTGACGAACAAAGATGAGATCGCGTACAAACTCCAGCCGAAGGCGGGTCTACGGCGGCGAGCGCAGTCTATGAGAGACTCGATAGTCAACAAGGCGATCAACCGGGCGGCCGGCGCCGAATGGGAGAAAACCCAGCCTCTGCTGGACGCCTGGATGGAAAGCCGGGGAGATATCGACGCTATTCGCGACGCGGACCCCAGCATCGCGGAGGCGATAGCCGGGGACCCGAGTTTTGAATACAAGATGAGCAGTCTTGCGGACATGCCGCCCGGCGCCAGGTACAACTGGATTGTCCAGCAGATACGCGCCGCTAATGACATTCGGGGGCCTGATGTGGCCTACGGCATAGTCAAGGACTATCTGTCGGAGCGCTCCGGTTCGCGCAGATCCGATTCTTTTCTCGACAAGAAGATCAGCCTGCAACTGGCGGACGGAGCGCCGCTGTCGGTCGCTCTTCAGGCTTTGTCCAAAGCGACCCATCTGAACGCCGTCGCCGACATCTATGACAGGAAAGCGAACGTGGAAACAGCCGAGTGGAAGGACAAGCGAATCGCCGACATTATCGAGTCGATCGCCAGTGACACGGGCTACGAATGGGTCCTGTCCGGGAACTTCGTAAGGTTTCGCAATCGCACCTGGTTTCTCGACGAGCTGAGGACAGTGCCGGAGGCGGTAGCCAAGCGGTTTAAGGATTTGAAAGAGAAACAGGGCCGGCTGACATTTCAGGACTATGTAGAACTGGTGTCGAGCCTGACGGACGATCAGTTGTCGGGCCTGGCGGAGTCCGGTGATAAGTATTCGCTGGCCGGTGAGGCAGCGGCGGCGCTGCGATATCTGCCGTATTTCCGTTTCTTTGTCGGGCTGGGCAACGGCCAGCGAGCGGCGATGTGGGCGTCGGGCGGACTGTCGATGGCGGCCATGGGGCACAGTCAGCAAGAAGCATTTCTCCGACTGATTGCCTTAGACCGGCCCCTGACTCCGCCGTATTGGGCTCCCGGCGTTTTCTTCTTCGCCCGCCAACGGGGCTCACAGGGATATGAAATCGTGTTTTCTTTCGATGTAGAGGGAAGACTGCGATGGGACCACAGGTTGACACTTCCCATGCCCCCGTCCGCGTCGCCGCCGGACTCGGCAGCGTCCGCCGCGTCGCCACCCGCGGAGTTTCCAGCTTCCCCGGACGGGCCGGCGAACGTAGAGGAGCCGCCGCCACCCGCTCCCTCCGAGTAGCGGTCGGTTACGCCGACTTCGCGCAGTTGCAGCCGTGGTCTCAACCGCCGGGGCGTCGTTGTCAGGAGGACGGATTTGGCTAAGCCTAAGATTGTCGTTGTAGGCAGTTCCAACACAGACATGGTCGTGAAAACAGAGCGGATTCCCGCCCCCGGCGAGACTGTCATCGGGGGCGACTTTGTTATCGCCGCCGGTGGCAAGGGCGCCAACCAGGCAGTTGCCGCCGCGCGCCTTGGGGCGGACGTTACCCTCGTAGCGCGCGTTGGCTCCGATCTGTTCGGCGACAAATCCGTAGAGAATTTCAAGCGAGAAGGCATCGACACCGATTTCGTTGTACGGGATCCCGACGCTCCGTCCGGTGTTGCTTTGATCTTCGTCGATCGGCGCGGCGAGAACTCGATTGTTGTCGCTCCCGGCTCCAATGCCAGACTCTCGCCGGACGATGTCGATAAGGCGGCCGAGCTCATTCGGACCGCCGACGCGCTGGTGATGCAGTTGGAGGCGCCCATGGAAACCGTGGCGCGCGCCGCGGAGATCGCTCACGGGGCGGGAGCGCTCGTGATCCTCAATCCGGCCCCGGCAGGTGTGGTCCCCCAAGCCACCCTTGCGAAAGTGGACGTTCTGATTCCGAACGAGTCGGAGGCCGCCCAGTTGGCGGCGCTGGACACCCGGGACGAAGAGGAGCTTGGGCGCGCTCTTCTGGGGGCCGGGGTGAAATCGGTGATTGTCACCCTTGGTTCAAAAGGCGCTCTGCTGGTCCAGCGATCGGGGTCCCGCCGATTCGCGGCGCCCAAAGTGGACGCCGTCGACACCACCGCGGCAGGCGACTCGTTCACTGGCGCGCTCGCCTGCGCCCTTGCCGAGGGCAGGAAGATGGCGGACGCGATCGCCTTTGCCACGGCGGCGGCCGCCATATCCGTCACGCGAATGGGCGCGCAGCCCTCGCTGCCGAGGCGGGACGAGATCGGTGAACAGTGAACAGTGACCGGTGAACAGCATACCAGACTCCCTCGACTCTCTCGACTCCCCCCAATCACGCATAGGTCTTTCGGCATCCTTACGTTTGGCACGTATTATGCAAGTAACAGCGAATAGCTGGAGCTGCACCGAGCGGACATGATGTTATGCAGATGATTTTCCATTCCGGGGCGCTCCACAAGCCCGTTAGGCCTAGCCTGTATTATTCACGAACAACGCCGCGGAGATTGTCATTCTGAACGAAGAGAAGAATCTTGTTTTGCTACTGCGCCAGGTGGGGCCTGTTCAAACCTCACGTGGTATTTTCGTGATACGAGATCCTTCGCTGGCG
>JAUSGG010000264.1 GCA_030649165.1 Armatimonadota bacterium | reverse complement strand
CGATGACCTCTGCGTGCAAACAGAATGCGAAACGGAAACCCCTCACCCCATCCCTCTCCCGCTCGGGGGAGAGGGGGCTAACTGGGGCTAATAAGATAGGTTATCTCGTAAGACAAAGGTAATCCCCTCTCCCTTGACGGGGCCAGGGTAAGGGCGCTTCCGGTAAGTCTTCATGAATAATCCGGGCTAACCACAACACCGTTCACTTTAGCTCCGTAGCTTGCTTCAGCCTGCTTTCCGGTGGGCAGCGTGACGCTTTAACGTCACGTGCTAAGTGAACTGTATTGGGGCTAACCACAATACGGTTCACTTAAGCGGATCCCCCCTCACCCCAACCCTCTCCCGCCCAGGGGGAGAGGGGGACTTCGCGGATGCGCCACGTTAAGTGAACTGTGTTGGGGCTAACCACGAACCACTCCCCCTAAAACCGCCGCATCCCGCCAAACCCGCCGGGGCCGGGACCACCCCTCCCGCCGCCGGCGCCAAATCCGCCGGACTGACGCTGCTCCGCATTCGGCTCGATGACCGCCGTTACGACCTTCTCACCCCTTCTGAGACCACTCTTGATCTCCGTATTGTCCTGCCCGACCAAGCCGGTCTCGACCCGGCGAGTCACCTGCTTGCCGTGGTTCAGCGCCGTCACCGTGTTGCCTTCGTCCGATTCCCGGATCGCCTCATTCGGGACCATCAGGACATCGTCAGCGCGTCCGGTCACAAAATCGCACGTGACGTTCATGCCCGGCTTCAGCCGTTCGTCGGGGATATCCACCTCAACTGTCACGGGGACGGTCGTAACGTTCTGGTCCACCTGGGCCTGCGGCGCGATCTTGGTAACCTTGCCCGTGAAAAGCTCGTCCGGATACGCCTCAACGGTTATGTCTACTTCCTGCCCGACCTCGATCTGAGCCACGTCGGTCTCGTCCACGTTCACCAGCGCGAACATGCGGCTTATGTCCGCGATATCGACTATCGCCACGCCTGAGCCGGTCCCGGAAAAGGACGACCGGCCCGCGGTCACTATCGAGCCCTCTTCCACATACTTCTTGGTTACGATCCCGGCCCTGGGGGCCGTTATTGTCGTGTAGCCAAGCTGAGTCGTCGAGTTCCTGAGGGCTGCCTCCGCGCGCTTCACCTGGGACCCCGCCTGCACGATATCGCCTCGACGAATTCTGTCCTGCCGTGTAGCGGCGAGCGCTGTCCGAACGGCCGCGTCGGCCTGTTTCAGCGCCGCCCTGGCGGAAGCCAACTCCTGCTGACGGATTTTCACCTGCACGCTGTTGGCCGTCGCGTTCGCCAACTCGGCTTTCGCCTGACCGACCCGCGCTTCCGCGGAGCCGATATCCTGGTCCGTCTCGTCCTTCACCGTATCGAGCTTCCTGGTTGCGGATTCGAGCTGCGCCTTCGCCACGTCGTATTTTTCCTCCGCGACGTCCACCTGGCTTCTGGCGACAAAACCCTTCGCAAGCAGCTCCCGTTGCCGCGCCAACTCCTTCCGCGCGACGTCCGCGCTGGCCCTGGCCTGGTCGAAGCCCGACTGCGCCGCCGCTATCTTCTGCGGAACCGTGGCCGTCCGGACCTGCCTGAGCGCCGCTTCCGCGGCCGCGAGGCCGCTCTTCGCCTGACCGATCGAGGCCCTCGTCAGCTCCGGCTGCGCGCGCGCCTGCTCCTGGGCCTGCATCAGTTTCGCCCTTGCGGCGTCCAAACCCTGCCTTGCCGATTCGACCTGCGCCGTGTTCTGCTCGTGCTGCATCGCCAACTGCTGGTGCGCCTGATCTACCTTGGATATCGCAGCCGCCAAATCCGCCCGGCTCTGCTGGAACGTCGTAAGCGAGTCCGTCGGGTCTATCCGGGCGATGAGCTGCCCGGCCTTTACCGAGTCGCCCTCGTCCACCGCGAGCTTGACGATCTGCCCGCCCACGTTCGACTTGATCTCGACTGTCGTCAGCGGCTGCAGCACGCCGTTTGCCGACACCGTCGCCGTGACCGTTCCGCGCTCGACCGACGCCGTCTGGATTATGGTCTCTTCGTGGTTTCGCCGGCTCAACACGATGATCAGAACGGCAGCCAGAATCAGCGGTATTATGACGATATATAAGAGCCTTCTTCGCCTCTTAATGCGCATTCAAACCTCCACGGAAACCTCGACAATTTGAAATCTGAAATCCCAAATCTGCAATCTGAAATCTCTTCACCTGTGCTTGCCTGTCGCAAGCTCCATCTCGGCTATGGCCGTATAGTAATCGTATCTCGCCTGCACCGCGTTGACCCTGGCCGTGACGACCTGCACCTCCGCGTTCAGCAAATCCAGCGGAATCGCCAGCCCTTGAGCGTACCTCGCCTGCTGCGCGTCGTAGTTCGCCTGCGCGGATTGCAGGCTGACCTCGCTCGCGGATAGCCTCTCCCCGGCGTTTTTCAGATTGAGGTAGGCTTCCTCCACCTCCGCCCGAATGTCTTTAAGCACCTGCTCGCTGCGTTGTCGCGCGTTTGCCCGATTGACGGCCGCTTCACGATACTCGGCGCGATTGCGATTGCCGTTGAACACGTCGAAGACGATGCTCCCCGTGAGCTGCTTGCTGTCGCCCTCCGTACCGCCGATCCCGCGTTCGTACACGCCCGAGATAACGGGCCGGGGATAAAGCGATATTTTGGCCGACTTCACCGAAGCCTGCGCGACGCCGACTCCGGCCCTTGCCTCCTCGAAGTCCGGGCGGCTCGCCGTCGCCACTTTAATATACGTTTCCAACGGCTGTACGTCGGCGCTCGGGACCTGCGTGACGTCCTGGATATCGAACCCTGGAGTCGGCGAAAGCCCCATACCATTCTGAAGCCGGACCGCGGCGGTGCGCGCCGCGTTCCGCGCCGACAACAGATCGACAAGAGCGTTGGCCAATTGCGCCTGGACCGGCAGAATCTCAACCGCGGCGGCGGAGCCCACATCGATCCTTGCCTGGATCAACGCCTTAAACTCCTCGTTGTACTTCACGTTGGCCTCGGACACCTCCGCAAGGTGTCGCGCCCGCAGCACGTCATAGTAGGAGCGCGTCACGTCGAATATCGCTTCCTGCGCGGTGCGGGCGAGTCCGGCCCGGTTCTGCGTCACGCCGTGGCGCGCGCCCTGCGTCTGGGTCTCGCGCAATCCGCCGTCGAAGATGTTCTGGCTCACCTGTATCGCGGTCCCGGTCTCCCTGCGGTTCAGCAGACCCGCCGAGCCTATGACGAAGGTATTGTTCTGCACCGAGAGCTGAGGATAATAATCCGATCTCGCCTGTGTGAGGCGCGCTCCGGCAATCTCAACCGCATTGCGCCCGGTGATGACGTCCAGGCGGTTCTTCAGCGCAATCTCGATGGCCTGCTGAAGAGACAGCGGCGTCTGCTTAGTCTCCTCGGAAAGCGCGGGTCCCCCTCCGAACGCGCACACCGCGGCAACCAGCGCCGCCAAGATCAGTTTCTGACACATCCGTTTCGTCCTCTCTACAATTCGATACACCACACACCCCCGTGCCCCCTCCACTTCCAGAAGAGGGCCGGGATGAGCATCAAACCTACCCCCCTTTCAGGGGAGGGCTGGGGTGGGGTGAGACGTGACTATATTTCCGGAGCAAATCCCCCGACTCCAGAGGTATAGACGCCGTTCTTCTCCCCAGGTTGCAGCCCGCAACGCTCAGCGCTCAGAACTCAGCGCTCAGCACCCTCCCACTCAGCGCTCAGCGCTCAGCGCTCAGAACTCAGCACTCAAAAAAAGGGGGCCGGGAAAGACATCCCGGCCCTGCGTCCGCACATTCCCGATTTCGCCGAATCGTTCGACTACTTACACGCCGTCATCGGCATCATCGTGGGCATGACCATCGCCATTTTGCCGTCGGCCACCATCTTGTTCATCGTGTCCTTGCTCATCATCATCGGCATGAGCATCATCATTGGCTCCGCGGCCATCATCTTCTCCATCATGGGCCGGTCCATCGTCATGCCCTTGCCACCCATCTTGGTCATCATGCCGCGGTCCATCATCACGGGCGTGGCCATCACCGAGGTCTTGCCGGCCATTATGTTATTAGTCATGGCCTGATCCATCATCATGGGCTTTCCGCCGGTCATGGCCGACATCGTGTCGGGGCTCATCATCATGGGCTCGGAAATCGGCATCACGACCATATCCCGGTTCGCCATCATCCGCGCCGCCGCGCCCGGGTCCATCAGGGCGGGCTTGACGCTTTCGCCGCGCATGGCGTTGTTGACCATAGTCTGATCCATCCCGGACATCATCCGCATCGGCATCATCATGGCCGTAACGTCCTTGCTCGACATCAACTGGGTCATCGCCTGCTTGTCCATGGTCATGGGGATCAACACCAGGACGTTGTCGCCGGTCATCATCTGCGTCATGGTCTGGTTATTGGTCACAACATGGACCATGACCGGCATCATCAGCGTCGTCTGGCCGGGCATCGCGCTTTTGTCCATCATGAAAGCAAACGAGCCTGAAGTGGAAACGACGAGGCACAGGGCGATAACCGCGATAACCACGTTTTGAACTCGCATCTCTCCCTCCATCATTAGATTGTGACAGCCGCACAGGGTGTCCTGCAGGATGTACCCAAACAAGGGAGGAGTTTATACCTGAGGCAGCGTACAGTGTCCTGACTGTTACTTCTCACCTCGCACTGTAACAGTTCAGGAATAGGAAGTACGTGCCACTGAATGTCATTTCGAGCAACCGACCACGCAAGCGTGGTTATTTCGGAAAGAAACCACCCCGGTGTTTCGGGATTTGAGGGTTGGGCTTCACACTCGTGCGGTTATAGCACAACCTCGCATCCCAACCCGGAAATCCCGAAACGGGGCGCTTCCTTAGGAGCGGAGCGCCGGCGTAGTCGAGAAATCCGCTTCTGTAAAGTGGCCGGAAAAAGCAGATTCCTCGTTCCTCGGAATGACGTTGCCCGGCAGGCGCTCACCATTCCTGAACTGTTACCTCGCACTCCACATCAGCGCCGCAACCCGTGTATAATGGTAAGCACATCAGTTGCGTTGGAGGGACCACAATGATCAGACGATTGACACTATGCCTGGCGGCGATGCTGCTCTGCTGCTCGGTCGCATCTCTTGCCGCGGACAGCCTTGAGAGGAACTTCATCTCTCCACCCGCCTCCGCGCGACCCTGGGTCTACTGGTTCTGGCTCAACGGCAACATCACCCGCGAAGGCGTCACCGCGGACCTGGAAGCAATGAAGCGAGTCGGTATCGGCGGAGTCCTTATCATGGAAGTCGACCAGGGAGCGCCGGTCGGACCCGCGGACTTCATGAGCCCCCAGTGGCGCGCGCTGTTCGGGCACGCCGTTTCGGAAGCGGGGCGGCTCGGCCTCGAAATCAACATGAATAATGACGCCGGCTGGAACGGCAGCGGCGGGCCGTGGATCAAGCCCGAGCAATCCATGCAGAACGTAGTCTTCACCGAGACAGAGGTCACCGGTCCTCAGCGCTTCGACGCCGCCCTGCCGCGGCCCGCTGCCGTCGCAGACTACTATCGAGATATCACCGTGCTCGCCTTCCCCGCGACAGGCGCTTACCGCATTCCCGGCATTCAGGGGAAGGCGGCATACGAGATCGGCGCTACTGGTCCATCCAAGGAGCCGCTCCCGGACGAAATGGTTATCGACCGCGACCGCATCACCGACATCAGCGCCCACATGGACACCGGCGGCCGCCTCGCCTGGGACGTCCCGCCCGGCAAATGGACCATCGCGCGCTTCGGGCACACGAGTACGGGCGCTCAGAACCATCCCGCGCCGGCGACAGGCCGCGGTCTGGAGTGCGACAAGCTCAGCAAGGAAGGCTCGGAAGCCCATTTCAACGGAATGATGGCCAAGCTCATCGCCGACTCCGGCCCGGCCGCGGGAAAGGCGCTCGTCGCCACGCACGTCGATAGCTGGGAGATCGGCTCCCAGAACTGGACCGCCCGCATGCGCGAGGAGTTCCGCCGGCTGCGCGGCTACGACATGCTGCCGTATCTGCCCGTGATGACCGGCCGCGTCGTCGGCGGTTTGGAAGTATCGGAACGCTTCCTCTGGGACCTGCGGAAAACTGTCTCCGAACTCGTAATAGAGAACTACGCCGGGCATATCCGTGACCTCGCCCACGCCGGCGGGCTCAGATTCACCATCGAAGCCTACGGCGGCCCGTGCGACAGCATCCCCTACGGTGGGCAGGCTGACGAGCCGATGGGTGAGTTCTGGGCGCCCCGCGGAGCCATGGAAACCTGCAGAAGCATGGCCTCGTCCGCGCACGTCTACGGCAAGCCGATCGTCGGCGCGGAGGCTTTCACGGCCTGGGGCGATGAGCGATGGCTGAAGTATCCCGCCGCCATCAAAGCCGTCGGCGACGAGGCCTTCTGCCTGGGAATCAACCGATTCGTCTTCCACCGCTACGCCATGCAGCCCTGGGCGCCCGAGCGGAAGCCTGGAATGACGATGGGCCCCTGGGGCCAGCACTACGAGCGCACGCAGACCTGGTGGGAGTTGACCCCCGCCTGGCACACCTATCTCGCCCGCTGCCAATACCTCCTGCGCCAGGGGCTGTTCGCCGCCGACGTCTGCTATCTGCAGGCCGAGGCCCCGCCACAGGGGTGGCCGAAAGTCCACCAGCTTCGCGGCTATGGCTGGGACGAGTGCGGCGCCGAGGTCGTGCTCACGCGCATGTCGGTGAAGAACGGCCGCATCGTTCTGCCGGGCGGAATGAGTTATCGCGCTCTCGTACTGCCGAACTGCAAGGAAATGACTCCTCTCCTGCTGAGCAAGATCAGGGACCTGGTTCATGCCGGCGCGACCGTCCTCGGAGCGCCACCGTCGAAATCTCCCAGTCTGTCCGATTACCCTAACTGCGATCGGCAGGTGAAGCGCATCGCGGCGGAGCTGTGGGGCGACTGCGACGGGGAGAAGATCAAAGAGCATCGATTTGGTCGGGGCCTGGTAGTAATGGGCGCGCCCGTTGCGCAGTTCCTCGCCCAGACGGGAGCGCCGCCGGATTTCACGAGCGGGGCTAACCTTCGCTATATCCACCGCGTCGCCGGCGGCACGGATATCTACTTCGTCTCAAACCCACAGCCGGGCGCGGTGAGGGACACCTGCGCGTTCCGCGTCAGCGGCAAGGTTCCTGAGCTGTGGTGGCCCGACACCGGGCGCATCGAGCGAGCCCCCGTGTTCGATCGGGACAAGGGCGCAACACACGTCGCGCTGTCGCTGGAACCCAGTGGCTCCGTCTTTGTGATTTTCAGGAAGAGCAGCGCCAAGAGCGATCAGTTCGTAACCGTGACGCATGACGGCAAGACGGTTGTCTCCGCGGCCACGCAACCTGCCCCCAGGATCACCGTGCTGAAGGCCGTCTACGGTGTGCTGGATGACCCGGCGAGGACGCGTGACGTGCGCGCAAGAGTGCGGCGCGCGCTGGACGAAGGCGAACGCAGCTTCTTGGTATCTCTGATGGCCCAGGACGACGACCCCGCCTACGGCATCGTGAAAACACTCGTGATCGACTACACGCTCGACGGCAATCCATACACCGTCACCGGCAAGGACCCCGATATCATCGATATGGCTTCGCCCGCCGCCGGTCCCGCGGCGCCTGTCGATCTCCACGGTTCTCACCAAGGGCTCATGTTGACCGCCTGGCAGCCCGGCTCGCTGACCCTGTCCCGCGCGAGCGGCAAGAAGACCAAAGTCGTCGTCCCCGCGCTTCCCCCGCCGATTGCCATCAACGGCCCATGGACGATCACCTTTCCGCCCGACTCCGGCGCGCCGGATAAGATCGAAACGGACCGCCTGATCTCCTGGCCGGACCACTCCGACGCCGGCGTGAAATATTTCTCCGGCACGGCGACCTATCGCACGACTTTCGACGTGCCCGAGAGCGCGCTCGCCAAGTCCCGCGTCGCGCTCCTCGATCTGGGCGACGTGCAGGCGCTCGCACAAGTGAAGCTCAACGGGCGGGATCTCGGCGTTCTTTGGAAGCCGCCTTTCAGCATGATGCTTCCCTTAGCCCCGAGTAGCGACGCGCGAAGCACGTCGAAGGGGCTAAGGGCGGGCAAGAACGAGCTTGAGGTCAAAGTAACGAACCTCTGGCCAAACCGTATGATCGGCGACGAATATCTCCCCGAAGACAGCGATCGCAACCCGGACGGCACGCTCAAGTCCTGGCCCCAGTGGCTCCAGGAAGGCAAACCGAGCCCAACGGGCCGCCACACGTTCACGAGTTGGCGGCTCTGGGGCAAGAGCGACACGTTACTGAAGTCGGGCCTTCTCGGGCCGGTGACACTTCAGGTAGGCCAGGAGATACGAGTCCGGTAATGTCCCTTGTGGTAAGAGTTCAGGAATGGGTAGAATTGTATCACCCTCACCCTAACCCTCTCCCGTCAAGGGAGAGGGGATTACGCTCGTCTTCTTCCGAGGACGGAGGAATAACGACCGACAGTCTACCAAATCGTGAACAGTTACCCCTTGCGCGCTTTCGTGATCGTTTCCGGGTTAGGAAAGGCAGGTTTCTGATATGAACCCGAACCCGTTTCTCGGTGTGCTGCTGCACTCCATCGGCGGCTTGGCCGCGGCGAGCTTCTACATCCCGTACAAGCGGGTGCGCCGATGGTCGTGGGAGTCGTACTGGCTGGTAGGAGGATTCTTCAGTTGGATCCTGGCGCCCTGGATAGTGTCGATGCTCGTGTGCCCGAACCTGATCCCGCTGATCGGCGCGGCTCCCGTGAAAGCTGTCTTCTGGAGTTACTTCTTCGGGCTGCTCTGGGGCATCGGAGGGCTCACATTCGGCCTGTCCATGCGCTACCTGGGGATGTCTCTGGGCTACGCGCTGGCGCTGGGCTTCTGCGCCGCATTCGGCACCATCATCCCGCCGATCTTCACAGGCAAGTTCTCCGGACTCGTGGAAACCGCCTCCGGGCAGATGGTCCTGCTCGGCGTGCTCGTATGCCTCTCCGGGATCGCGGTGTGCGGAAAAGCCGGCGTGCGCAAGGAAAACGAGCTGTCGGCCGATGCAAAGAAAGCCACCATCAAAGAGTTCAACTTCGCCAAGGGCCTCTGGGTGGCGATATTCGCGGGAGTGATGAGCGCCTGCATGGCCTTCGGCATCGCCGCCGGCAAACCCATCGCGGCGCTGGCGGTTCACCAGGGCACACCCGCGATCTGGCAAAACTCGCCCGTTTACATCGTCATATTCGCCGGCGGCTTCACTACCAACCTCATCTGGTGCGTCTACCTGAACATCAAGAATTGCACCGGCCGCGACTACATCTCCAGCCCCGGCTCTCCAATCCTGCTCAACTACATCTTCTCAGCTCTCGCCGGCGTTGCTTGGTATATGCAGTTCATGTTCTATGGCATGGGCACAACCCAGATGGGCAAGTACGACTTCTCGAGTTGGACCATCCACATGGCCTTCATTATCGTGTTCAGCAGCATCTGGGGCCTGATCTTCCGTGAATGGAGGGGCGCAAGCAAACGGACACACCTGCTCGTGTTCGCGGGAATCGCGGCGCTCGTGCTCTCTACGCTGGTGGTCGGCTACGGAAACTACCTCGCCAAGTAATAGCCCAACTTCCGCGGAGCGCCCACGCCCCCATCCCGCGGGAACGACCTGAACAGTAGCGCCTATCGCTTGCGGAATCCCCAGTTCCCGCGGAACACTCGTGCTCTTCGTCCTGAAGCGGGCGATTCCAGCCTACAGCTCCGCGGTCTCCTCTTCGATCTTCTCGATCATCGCGTGATACTTTTCGTGCGCGCCGGGCTCCATCTGCTTTTCCTCAAAGTCCTCGAACTCTCTGACGAGCCGCTGGTCGTCCTCGGCCGACATCACCTGGTTTCCCATCAGATAGAGGATATTGTCCTCCTTGTAGATGTGTTCCCTCAGGAGCTTTACGTATGACTGGAGCGCGTCGGCCATAGCCTCAGCGGACGCCGCATCCCCGCCGGTCCAGTTCGCGTACTTCGCTGCCGCCTCCCGCACGAACGCGCGGCCCTGCTCGTGTTCCATCAGCATCACGCCTATCGGCCCGCCCTCGATCGGCAGCCCGCGTTCTCCCATAAGCGGATACAGTCTGTCTTCCTCCTTGCCGTGATGACAGCGGTCGGCGAAGTTGCGGATGAAATCCAGTCCGTCGGCGAAGACCCAGGCCGGAACGGGTCTGCCGTCCCTGACAGCCTCCGCCGCCTTGTCCAGCGAATCCAAGACGCTCTCGATTGCCCTATGCTCGTGTTTCAAGATTTCCGTCGCTTCCATTCAGCCCCTCCTTAAAAGGACGTGATCTCCTGCGGTTCAGTCGCCCAGCCCTCAGTCCTGAGTCCCTACCCCCTACTACTCCGATCCCGGCCCCTACACACCTACACACCTACAAACCTCCCCGCTCAGTCCTCAGTCCTCAGCGCTCAGCGCTCAGTCCTGATTCCTACCCTAGCTCAACGGTTTCTACACGTTGCGCCCCTATCCCGCGGGAACGGCCTCCATAGCCCCACTTGCCGGACTCAGACCAGTCAGTTCCCGCGGAACACCCGTAGTAATGCCTGTTTTCACCGCTGCTTCCTCAATTGGCATTCCACGTGCAACGTAGGTAAGTGACAAACATCGATTTCGCAAGGCCGGAACCTCTGCCCGGGCGTAGGCCGGAAAGTGAGGATGACGTAATGAAGTCATCGAGAATCTTGCGCCTATTGGCAGTCATTGCCTTGATAGTCTCTCTTGCGACCCCCTGCCTGGCGGAAACTCTTGGGGCCTCGGCCATTATCGCCACCAAGCCCGCCCTCGGTCTGGGGATTCTGGCGTGCCTGGCCAGTTCCGACGATCCCGACGTAGCGATGAAACGCGCGATCAAAGCCGCCGACGCGACCATCATCTCCATCGGAATCGCGCATCTCGTGAAGGCAACCGTGGATATCGGGTTCAATTCCAAGCACGACCACAGCTTCCCGAGCGGACACACCGCCGCCGCCTTCGCGATGGCGACCTCGCTCTCCGACGTCCATCCCAAGCAGAAATGGTACTACTACGCCGGCGCGGCGATCATAGGTTGGGGCTCTCACGAGGTCGGCGGCCACGATTTGGAGGACGTAATCGGCGGCGCGGCGCTGGGAATAGCCGTCGGCAAACTTTCGATCAAGAGCGAGAACGGACTGCTCATCGGGAAGGTTTTCAAGTTTTAACGTAGAGGCGAACCTCGTGTTCGCCCGCATTGGCCGCTGCCGGATTAACCGGAGGAGGAGAGGGGATAGAGGCGAGGCCGCATAGACGGCCTCGCCCGTTATTTGGCTGTTATGAAACCTGCTTCTCAACCCTCATCCCTCAACTCTCGACTCAACCATCCGTGTTCAAGTTCTATCCCGCGGGAACGGCCTCCATAGTCACACCTATCGCGTTCAGAAAAGTCAGTTCCCGCGGGGCGTCCCGCTGTCCCCGAACCACCCGTCCACCGCCAGCCGTACCGCCGCAATGAACCCGGTGTTCATCGCGTCCTCCGGCGGCAGAACGGCGCAAACCCGGACTATCTCCGCGCGCGGCGCAAGCTCGCGCAGCCGGGGAACCATAGACACCCTCTCCCAATCGCTGTTCGCCTCCACGTTCACCGCCAGCAAATCAATCGACTCGGCCGCCCGCCGCGCCGAGTCCTTGACCTCCGTCAGCCCGACTCGCGTCACGAGTATGCGCAGCCCATCGACCACCGGCATCGCCGTTGTGCTCTCGATGATAGCTCCCGGCGCGTCCGGAAACTCCGCCAGCGCCGACTCCAATGCCTCCGGTATCCGCTCCGTCGGCGCGCGCGCCCAGGCGACCCTCGACGGCGCGGATTCCATGAACCGAGCGGTGTCTTTGCCGAATTTCGATAGTATCTCCGGCCCGGTGACGACCTCATAACCGGCTTCGGGGGGAACGCACGCGCTGCACGGCTCACCGTGGGGGCAAACGCCGTCCTCGCGGGAGGGAGTGACCTTGACAGCCGCCCAGCCCGGCAAGGCCTGCAATAGAAGGGAAACCACCGACGTCTTCCCGCAGCCGGACGAGGTTCCACCGACGCAGATGAGCTTCACGGCTCCACGACCTCCACCCGCGCCGCGCAGACCTTATACTCCGCCGTCCTGGTGACGCTGTCGTAGGCGTCCAGGGTGAGGTCGTTAGCGGGCGCTTCCGCGAAATGGAAAGGCATCCATATCCCTCCCCGCCTCACTTTCCTCGTCGCCAGCGCCCGCGCCTCCACGCTCCCGCGCCGTGTCGTCACGCGCAGCATCCGCCCGTCAGCGGCCCCGATCTTCTCCAGATCGGCGGGGTTGATCTCGACAAAACAGTCCGGCGACTTGGCCGCAATACCGGAGACGCGCCGCGTCATCGTCCCGGCGTTGTAATGGTACAGCGTGCGGCCCGTCGTGAGGAGCCACGGGTATTCCGCGTCGGGAGGCTCCGCCGGCGGCGAATACTCGACCGCGGTGAACTTCCCCAGCCCGCGTGAGAAACGCTCGGCGTGCAGGAATCTCGTCCCCGGGTGGTCCGTGTTTGGACACGGCCATTGGAGGCCGACCTGCTCGATTCTCCCGTAGTTGATCCCGGCGAGGATCGGCGACAGCCGCGCGAGCTCGTCCCAAATCTGCTCCGGTGACGAGTAATCCGCCGGGTAGCCCAGCCGGTTGATGACTTCGATGAGGATTCTCCAGTCCTCGCGGGCCTCGCCCGGCGGCTCGACCGCCTTCCTGACCCGCTGCACCCTGCGCTCGGTGTTGGTGAAAGTTCCGTCCTTTTCCGCAAAACACGATGCCGGCAGCACGACGTCGGCCAGCTTGGCGGTCTCGCTCAGGAAAATATCCTGGACAACCAGGAATCCGAGCCGCGAAAGCGCCTCTCGGATCAGCCCCGCGTGGGCCTCCGACATCACGGGGTCCTCGCCGATTACGTACATCGCCCGGAGATGTCCCTCCAATGCGGCCTCGAACATATCGGTGAGCGTCATCCCCGGCGCGTCGGAGAGCTTCACCTTCCACGCTTCCTCGAACTTGCGACGGTTCTCCTCCACGGCCACCTTCTGATATCCGGGGAACACGTCCGGCAGCGCGCCCACGTCGCACGCCCCCTGTACGTTATTTTGCCCGCGCAGCGGATTGACTCCGCTGCTTTCCTTGCCCACGTGGCCCGTCAGCAAAGCGAGGTTCGCAAGCCCCAGAACGTTGTCCGTGCCGCAAGTGTGCTCGGTGATCCCAAGCGTGTAAAAAATCGCGCCCCGATTGGCCCGCGCGTATTCCCTTGCGGCCCCGCGAATGTCCTCAGCGGACACGTCGCACAGCTCGGCGGCGCGCTCAGGCGGCCACTGCGCGACCACGCCGGCGTACTCTTCCAAACCCTCCGTCCGCGACTTGATGAACTCCTCGTTCGCCAACCCTTCGGAAAGAATAACGTTCGCCATACCGTTGATCAGCGCCAAATCCGTGCCGGGCCGTATCGGAAGATGTATCTTCGCGATCTTCGTCAGCCATATCTTCCGCGGGTCGGCGACGATCAGCGTTGCGCCGTTCCTGACAGCTTGCTTAATCTTGATGCCGATGATCGGATGCGCTTCGGTGGGATTTGCCCCGATAACGAACAGAACGTCGGCGCCGGGTATCTCGCCGATGGAGTTCGTCATCGCCCCGCTTCCGAATGAGGCGGCCAGACCGGCCACCGTGGGGGCGTGTCAAGTACGGGCGCACTGGTCAACGTTGTTCGTTCCGATGACCGCGCGCGCCAACTTCTGTACGAGGTAGTTTTCTTCGTTTGTGCAGCGGCTGGAGCTCATAAAACCGATTGCGTCAGGCCCGTTCGCGGCCTTGATCTCCGCCAACCGGGACGCTACCGCCCCAAGCGCCTCGTCCCAGGAAGCGGGCTCCAGCCTGTCTCCGCGCCGGATCAACGGCGCGGTGAGCCGTTCGGGATGATGGATGAACTCGTAGCCGAACCGGCCTTTCACACACAGCCATTTTCCGTTGACGGGATTGTCCGGTTCTGTCGTCACGCCCACAACGCGGCCGGCTCTTACGTTCAGATCGAACTGGCAGCCGACGCCGCAATAGCCACATGTGGTCCGCACTTTCGCGTCCGCGCGCCCCGGCGGGCCGGTCGCCCGCAGCGCGCCGGTTGGGCAAACGACAACGCAGTTTCCGCACATCTCGCACTCTGTCTGCTCCAGAGTCTTGCCGACCGCGGGACGCGCCGTGACGCCGATTCCGCGTCCCATGAACCCAAGCTCGCCGACCCCCTGAACTTGCTCGCAAGCCCGCGCGCACTTCGAGCAGAGGATGCACGCGGCGGCGTTCCGCGAGATAAACGAGTTCTCGCGTATGTCCTCCGTCTCGCTCCCGTATCCGAACGCCGGGGCGCGTATACCGTAATCGTCGGCGTAGTCGCACAGATTGCATTCGCCGCCGCGCGCCCGGGTCGGGCAGGATTGAGGATGCTCGGAAAGCAGCAGTTCCAGCGTCATCCGCCTGGCGGCCAGCGTCGTCTCGGAGTCCGTGCTCACCGTCATACCTTCCGCCACCTGCGTCGCGCACGCGGGCTCCAGGCGGGGCCTGCCGTCGATCTCCACCACGCAGAGCCGGCACTGCGCCCGATCTTCCAATTCGTCATCGTGACAGAGCGTCGGGATGTCGATATCGAGCAGACGCGCCGCCTGCAGTATCGTCGTTCCTCCAGCCACGCCGATTTGCTCGCCATTTATCAAAAGCGTAACCGTGTTACTCATATATCTTTTATCCTGCGCGAATCCCGTTGGGTGGCGGTTTCCGAATCGCCACCCCAGAGCTAAAGTCGGATTTCCGAATCCAAACCGCCTCACCCTATCGTGCGGGAACGGCCTCATCCAACCATCTTATCGAATATCATCAAAGTCAGTTCCCGCGGCACACCCACGCCATCTCAGCCCCATTGGTTAGCGGCGCAATGAATGACTTACACCTTTCCTCTACTCGAACTCCCCCGGAAACAGCCGGATCGCATCCAGCAGCGCGTTCGGCGCCGCCTGTCCAAGCCCGCACCGCGACGCGCTCGCCAGGGTCTTGCCCATCGAGGACAAGACCTCCGCCAACGCCCCGTCCACGCGCAGTTCGCCCGCGAGTATCTCCCTCGCGCGGGCGGTCCCTATCCGGCAGGGAGCGCACTCCCCGCACGACTCTTCCTCGAAAAACGCCATCAGGTTCGTCGCCAGTTCCCGTACGGACCTATTCGCGCCGACGGCGATGATCGCCCCCGCGCCGGGGCTGAGGTCCTCATAACACAGCCGCCGGCCGAACTCCTCGGCAGACACCAGTCGCCCGGACGCGCCGCCCACGAGCGCGGCCTTCAGCTCCCCGGCCCCCGCCTCCGACAGAATGTCGGCAAGCGGTATTCCCAACGGCGCTTCGATCACGCCCGGCCTCTCGACGTCTCCGCTCACACTGAAAAGCTTGACTCCGGGGCTTTCCGCCGATCCCAGGCCCTTATACCACTCCGCCCCGCGCGCCAGGATGAAAGGAACGCTCGCCAGCGTCTCCACGTTGTTGATGACGGTCGGCTTGCCGAACAGACCGGAGACCGGCGGGTAGGGAGGTCGCAGCCTCGGTACGCCCCGCCGCCCCTCCACCGATTCCAGCAAGGCGGTCTCCTCACCGCAGATATAGGCGCCCGCGCCCGTGACCAGTTCGATCTCCACCGCGTCCCAGTCGAAACGAGCGATCTCCTCCCGCAGCGTTCGCTCCGCGTCGGAGTACTCCCCGCGCAGATATATGTATCCCTTGCTCGCTCCGACTGCCCGAGCGGCCATCGCCATACCCGCAAGCAGCAAATCCGGCTTCTTCAGCAGGAGGTATCTGTCCTTAAACGTTCCCGGCTCGCCTTCGTCCGCGTTGCAGACTACGTACCTCTGATCGGCGGGGGTTTCCGCGCACAGCCGCCACTTTCGCCCGGCGGAAAACGCCGCCCCGCCCCTGCCTCGCAGCCCGGACGCCTCGACCGCCGCAAGGATGGTTGCGGGGGTAAGGCTTCTCAGCAGGAATTTCTCGTCCGAAGTCATCGGCAGCCCGGTCATGACTGGATCGCCGAGCGCCCGGACCGTTCCGCTCCCGAAGACACCGTCCGCTTCCGGCATTCGTCCGCTTCGGATTTCGTAGACCAGTCCGGCGAGTTTCTCAGTGGTGACCTGCGTATAGAGCCGGTCGTTGATCATCATGGCCGGGGCTGCCCCGCACGCGCCCAGGCAGCCAACGGCCTCGGCGCTGAACATCCCATCGCTCGTGGTCTTCCCCGGCCCAATCTCAAGCAGCTCGCGGCAGGCGCCCAAAAGACCCTCCGCCCCGCCGAGGTAACACGAAGCGCTGTTGCAGAATCGAAGCGCGAACCGCCCCTGCTTCTCGGTACGAAGAAGGGAGAAGAACGTCGTGACTCCGTAGATTTGGCTCAGGCGGATTCCGGTGCGGCTGCTGATCTCCTCCAGCGCCCTTGGCGACAGGTAGCCGAAACGCTTCTGCACGTTCTGAAGGACGGTGAACAAGTTCGACTTGTCGCAGACATTCAGTTCGTCAAGCAGAGATTGCAAATCGGCCTCGGAAGGATTCCGGTCCGCCTGGCCTCCATTGACCAAACTTTCCATCGCTAGCTCCACATCCTTGACCTACTCCAATTCTACCAGAACATACCGCAACAGTCATCAGGCGCTTGGAGTGCGGAACAGTTCAGTCTTGCGGGAAGGCTATCCAGGTAATGGAGCATGCGCCACCTGCCCCCTCTCCCCCTGGGCGGGAGAGGGTTGGGGTGAGGGGGAATCGGATCTGTCATCGTCGTGAATCTCATAGATTTCCCGCAGAACTGAACTCGCACTGGAGTGCGGCGGCTCGACGCCGCTTTGGGCGCCATCGGGCGCGACAACCCTACAACCCTACAAACCCAAATCCCAGCGTGACGATCCTCCTCCCGCCTACGCTCAGCCTGACCGAGCCGCCGTCTCCAACCCTCAGCCGCTCCACCGGCTCTTCGTTCAGGTTCATAACGTCGCACGACTTGGCCCCTGGGACGGTGACCACACCTTCCACATCTTCGTCCCCGACATTGTAGAACCGCACGATCAGCCTATCCTCGCTCTCCGCCTTCTTGATCGCGGTAACTACCAGCTCCGCCGGCTCAACTTCCACGAAACTCATCTCCGCCGGCAAATCGCCGTCGTGCGCGCCGGTCTGCCGAACGTAAAGAGGCGCGTTGAACCGGTTCGCCTGCCGCCACACCCGCGCTCTCTCCCAATTCCCCGCGTGGGGCCGGATCGAATACTCGAAAACGTGCTTTCCGATACATTGGGCTTCCGCGGTCTCGAGAGCCAGCGCCTCGTTCCCCGCCACAAACCGAGCCATGCACCGCAAAAGCGTGAGCGCCAGCGTCCGGTCCTCGTCATCGTAAAGCTCGTATTCCGGCAGACCCCTGTTGATCAGACAGAGACCGGACTTGCCGTCGTTCACGTCAACCCAGCTCTGCTGCGGGCGGGCCGTGGCGGCGTTCACCCACTCTTTCGGAACCGCGATCGGGCGCGTCACCACGTCGAAATGCCCGTCGGCGTGCGAGACTTCAGTGTCGAGACCGGTCGCGAAGAGAACCCTGAGCCGGTGGTCCTTCGCATTGTTCTCCACCTCGGTCCTGATATCGACTCGCGAGATGCCGCGCGTTACTGTTATGTAACTTGCGACAGGACAGGGAACCAGGCGTTCCGATCTTCCCGAATAGTCCTCGGTCGCCGACTCAGGGAGCATCAACGTCTGCTCCACCCGCAGTGTGGCCGAGATCGGGCTGCGATCAATTACGGACACTTGCGCTTCGCATTCGGCGCTCGTGAACCGCGCGTCCCGAGCCGGTTTTGCGCGCGTGTACTCGTCCCCGGCCTCGCCGCAATCTTCGAACACGTTGAGGTTGCGGTAGACCCTGCCGTCGCTCAAGCTTTCTACCGTCAATGCTCCACGATCGAAGCTCGCACGAACCATACCATTGGTCAACGCGCCGCCGTCGAACAGCGGCGGCCCGGCGAACTCCGGCATCGAGCCGGCGGGGGTTATCGCATAAGTCTTGTATCCCACCGCGGGCACGTTTTCCGCGATGAACTCGATGCTGAACCTCTTGACCATCTGAAGCCGCGGCAGCTCCGACGGAATCAGCGTCCGCGTGCTGATGATGCGAGAACCTGTCACCGCGAACGGAACCGGCCTGCCGCCGGCGTCGGTGATCTGAAAGCCGCGCGCTTCGCGCGTGAGATCTATCTCCGGCTCACCGTACGTGATGTCGCCAAGGGGAAGATCGACGGTCGCGCGGACCTTGTCCGTGCGCTCCCAGGCGAGCGTGTTGAACACGACCAGGGAATCGGCGTCGGTCTTGATCTTCCGCGCGAGGTGGTCAATGGAACGGTTCGTCAAATCTTCGGCGACCTGGTTGACCTGCCTGAAACGCGGCTCCATCTCCCTGTGGGCCTGATCGTCGCCGCAGCCGCAAATGGAATCGTGCGTGTGGTTCTGCATCAGGAGCTTCCACGCGTAGGTCAACGCGCCGGAGGGGTACTTGCCGCCCAGCGTCCAGGCGCACGTCGACACGGGCTCCGCATAACGTTCGAGCCACGTCTGCGAGCCGTGGTTTGCCTGCTTCAGGTACATCCTGGTCGTGAGCGTGCCGGCGAGAACCTGGCGATGGTTGTCCTCGCGCAGCTCGTTTCGGAACACCTCAAGCTCCACCCCGGACTCGGCCAGGCTCGCCTTGACTGCCCCCACGTATGCAGGCATGTTCGTGTGGATCAGAGTGTCGCCCCGCAGCCGTTCGCTTGCCAGCCGGATAGCGACGGATAGATCGTATTGCGGTTCGAGATGGTCCACGCCGTTCATCAGAAGCAGATGCGGGACCGCCGCCTTCGGCCCCATCGCGTTCTTGAGGCGGTCCAACATGTCCACCACCGCCTCCGGATCCGCCGGAATACGCTCGGCGTTGTTGTACCAAAGCGGCATGACTATCGCCAGGATTCGGCTTCCATCCGGCGACTCCCACTCAAACTCCGTCCTCGGATGCGCGCCCGCGTTGAACCCGCGTCCGAAGAGCATGTTGTCGATACCGAAGCCCCGCAGGATTTGCGGCATCTGCGAGACGTTACCGAAAGTATCCGGGCAGTAGCCGACCATCATCGGCCCGCCGAAGTCCCCGGCCGACCGCATCCCGATCAGCATATTGCGCACGTTCGATTCCGCGCTCACCAGAAACTGGTCGTTCTGCTGATACCACGGGCCGATCAGTATCCGCCCGCTCCGTATGTGCTTGCGAAGGCGTTCTTCGTTCTCCGGCTTGATCTCAAGATAATCCTCCAGGACTATCGTCTGCCCGTCCAAATGGAAGAATCTGAACTCCGGGTCGCGGTCCAGCAAATCGAGCAGATTGTCGATGAGGTCGACCAGCCTCAGCCGCAGCGCCTGAAACGACAAATACCACTCTCTGTCCCAGTGGGTGTGCGAAATGACGTGTAAAGTATAAACCGACATAACATCCTTTCATCCGTGGTTGGTGGTTCGTGATTAGTGACCGGACTCGCCATCCCCCTACAACCCCCGCTGTGCGCGGGTCCCCTGACCCCCGCACATCCGCGACCGTAAGGTCTCCTTCGACTCCGACTCCCCATCTGCGTCCATCCGTGTTTATCCGTGTTCATCGGCGTTCTTCCCTGAACCAAACCCTTCTCTCGCTACGTCCGGTCATAAGCCTTCAAGAACTCGTCTCTCGGGATTCCTGCTTGGGCGCACACGGTTCTGAGGGTTGACGCCTTGATCCGGGGATGATTGGGCATCGTAAGGGGCGTTGTGGTACCGTCCAAGTTGATTCGCCTCATCGCGACGTGTTCTCGCTCCCTCACGAGGGCAAATCCCAGCAGTTCCAGGGCCTTCACCACGCGCGCTTTAGGAGCGTCAACTGGAAACTTGGGCATCTTATGCTGCTACGATCGTCTCGGCGACAAATGCCTCGATTACCGGGGAGTCAAGGTCAAGGGCATCCTCGCCAAAGGTTTCGAGGTGGAACCGAATGGCGGACTTGACGTCAGCCAGGGCGTCGTCGTATGTGTCACCTTGACCGACCACGACCCCTTTCATCCCCAGCGGGTAAGCAACATATCCGTCAGGATGCTTTTCAATTACCACCTTGAACTGTTTCATTGGAACTCTCCCATAACGAAGACGACCGCTCTTGACGCAATAGCATTATAGTCTGTCCGTTCAAGTGTTAGCAACTCGACAGGCGACGAGCGAATAGTGAGCGGTGAACAGTCCCCGCAAACCCTACAAACCTACAAACGCACATCCGCGACCGTAAGGTCTCCTTCGACTCCGACTCCCCATCTGCGTCCATCCGTGTTTATCCGCGTTCACCTGCGTTCTTCCCTGAACCAAACCCTCCCCTAAAGCAGTCCCCTCAAATCCGGCCTGGCCGCGCCTCGCGGAATCCGCGCGACCAACCTCTCAACCTCAAACCCCAACGTCACGATCTTCTTCGGTCCGACCGACAGGACAACAGACCCATCCGCCCCGACGTCCAACTTCTCCTTCGGTTCCTCGTTCAGGTTCATAAGCTCCGCCGACTTAGCGCCGCGCGCCGTTACCTTCCCCTCGATCGTCTCATCCGTCGTGTTGAAGAACCTTACGATGAGCTTGTCCTCGCGCTCCGCTCGCTTGACCGCCGTTACGACCAACTCGACCGGCTCGACCTCGATAAGACTCGCCACCCGCGGCTGTCTTCCTTCGTGCGCGCCGGTCCGAAACGCCCGCATCCGCACGTTCTCCTCGTAGGCCTGCCTCCATACCCGCGCTTCCCGCCAATTCCCCGAGTGCGGATAGAGCGAATATTGAAATATCCGTTCACCCTGGCACTGCGCGTCAGGCGTGGGCGTGTCGATATGCGCGATGTCGAGCGTAGCCAGCAACCCGACGCATCGCAACAGCGTCAGCGCAAGCGTCCGGTCCTCGTCATCGTACAGCTCGAACTCCGGCAGGCCCTTGTTGATCAGGCAGATCCCCGCCGCGCCGTCGTTCACGTCCACCCAGTTCAACTGCGGTCGCCACGTCGAGGCCAGCAGTTTGTCCCAGTCCTCCGGAATCCTGATCGGCCGCGTTATGACGTCGAACTGGCTCTCCGCGTGCGACACATCCGTCTTGATATTCGTCGGGAAGACCGCCCGAAGCCGGTGGTCCTTGGCGTCATTCTGGACGTGCGCGCAAATCTCCACCCTCGGCGTTCCGCGCGCCACGGTGACGTAGCTCGTGATCGGACACGCTGCCAATCGGCCCGACCGCCCCTTGAGGTCCTCTGTAGCCGATTCCGGCAGCATCATGGTTTGCTCGACCTTCCACGTTGCAGAGATTGGACTTTTGCGAACGAGCTCGAACCTGACCCCACCGCTGTCGGTCTTTACCACGACATCGTTCTCCGGCTTGATATGACGGTATTCGTCGCCCACCTCGCCGCAATCCTCGAACGCATTGACGTTCGCGTAGACCCGTCCCGTGTTCAGATCGGTGACATCGATCGCGCCGTCCCGAAACTCCACCCTGAGCGACTCGTTGCCCAGCCAGTTCTCGCCGCAAAGGTCATCCGAACTCCATCCCTCGAACTCGCGGAAACGCTCCGCCGGCGCCACCTTGTACGTTCTGTAGCCGCAACCCGGAACGTTTTCGGCCATGAACTCGATCGTGAACCGCTTCACCGTCTGCGCGTGCATAATCATCTGAGGGTGCATTATCATCCGAGTGGCGCGGCTGACTTTCATAACGGCGAACGGCGTCGGACGCCCGTCCGGATCGAACAGCTCGAACGCCTTCACTTCCATACTCGGGTCGATCTTGACCTCCCCCCGGAACGGCTCGTTCAGCGGGAAATCCACATCGGCCACCATCCGCTCGGTCCGCTTCCATCCCAGGGGATTGAAAACGACCAGCGACTCGGAATCGGTGTCGATCTCGTCAGTGAAGTACTGTGACGCCTCACGGGACAGCGTGGTCCCTATCTGCATAACTTGCTTGAAGCGCGACATCATATCCTGATGCGCCTCGTCGCAACTGCAGCCGCAAATCGAGTCGTGAGGATGGTTCTTCAGCAGCAGCCGCCACGCGTAGTCCAGCGTGTGCCACGGGTAGTCCAAGCCGAGCGTCCACGCGAGCGCCGAGACGGGCTCCGTGTACCGCTCCAACTGCTTTTGCGCCTCGTCATTCGCCTGCTTGAGGTACATGCGCGTGGAGAGCGTCCCCGCCAGCGCGTGCCCCCACCTGTCCTCGCGAAGCTCTCCCCTGAACACCTCCGGTTGTGTTACCCCCTCCCCTTCAGGGGAGGGCTGGGGTGGGGTCATGTGTTGGCGCGGGGTCATCTCTCGCAGCGAACTCTCGACAGCCTTGATATACTCCGGCAGCGAGCTGTGCACAATCCTATCGCCCTCCAGCCGCGCGCTCAGCCTGCGTATGGCCTCCGAAAGGTCCGGCTGCGCCGCCATCTGGTCCACGCCGTTCAGCAGCAGAAGATGCGGAGTCAGCGTGATCGGCCCCATGTGCCTCTTCGCGTTCTCCACCAATGCGTCGGCCCCGGCGTCATCCACCTGCACGTGCTGCGCATTGTTGAACCAGGCGGCAAGAACGATCCCCAACACCGCGCTTCCGTCCGGCGATTCCCAGATGACCTCCATCTTCCGGTCGCCAAGCACATAAATCCCCCGACCGAACAGCGCGTTATCTATATCGAAGCCGCGCAGGATTTGGGGAAACTGGGACATCATACCGAACTCGTCCGCGCAGTAGCCGACCCTCATGCATCCGCCCAGCTCCTCCGCCGTCCTCACGCCGATGAGGAAGTTCCGCACGTTGGCCTCGGCGCTGACCAGGAAGTGATCGTTGAGCTGGTAGCGAGGCCCCACAAGCAGCCGGCCGGCCTTCGCGAGCTTCTCGACCCGGCCCCTGTTTCCGGGCTTGACCTCCAGATAATCCTCCACGAGGACCGTCTGCCCGTCCAGATGGAAATAGCGAAATTCCGGATCGCGCTCCATCAGATCGAGCAGATCGTCGATCATATCGACAAACCGAACGCGGAACTCCTGGAACGGCAGGTAGAACTCCCTGTCCCAGTGCGTGTGAGATACGACGTGAAAAGTGTAGTTGGGCATGCGGTCAAACGGTCTCCCTCGGAATTGGCTGTAGCCATTGTTCTTATTGGGCGGTGTCGAGGAAAATACCTGCGCGGAAGAAAGTATGCGAGAGTGCATAGTGTCGCATGATATAATGAGATGTCCAATTCCGAAGGGCTGTGCGAGAGAGTTGTATGAAAAGCTTGTGGAAACTCCACTCGGTAAATGGATCAGGTCCCCCCTCACCCCAACCCTCTCCCGCCCAGGGGAAAGGGGGTAGGTGGCGCGTGCTCCATTGGCTGGGTGGCGCTCCGGCAGAACTGAACCTGTTTCGGTTGTGCGTATCTCGATCCATGCTTGCCCAGACGAAGGAGATGTTCGAATGGATAAAGCAGCGGCTATCCGAATAGCACGAAAGTACTCGGACAGAGTGCGAACGAGACTCGCGGTAAGGAAAGTCGTTCTTTGTGGCTCCCAGTTGCGGGGCGGCGCCCGCGAGGACAGCGATATAGATATCGCCGTAATCGATCGAGGACTGGATGAGACCTATCTGGACCTCGCGGCGGAGCTTTACAGACTGCGAAGCGAGATCGACATTCACATCGAGCCGGTTCTACTGGATGAGACCCGCGACAGAAGCGGCTTTGTTGAAGAAATCCTCAAGACAGGCGAGGTGGTCTACAACGCTGACGATAAGCAACAGTCTCAGGAGTAAGCCTTTACCCCTCGCACTCGAAACAGTCAGCGCCGCGCGAGCGCCTCTTTAAGATCCGCGATCGACGCGAAAGGCCACAACCAACGCACGCCGAGAGCCTGGAGATCCTCGCTGTACTCCTGAGCGCGCCTGCGCTCCTGCGGGACCGATCCGATCATCATCGCCAGCACCCCAAGCGCATAGATGAACGCGGAAACCACGGCGGCCGCGCACAAAGCGCCAACCCAATTCCGTAACGCGAACCAAAACCCGCAGGTGAGACCGATTACGAGGACAAGGTACACGCCTACCGCGATCGACAAGCTCCGGCCGGTTATCTTCGTCGTCGGGTCCGCCATCTCGGCCCCTGACTCCAGGAACAGGGCATAAAACTCGATCTGCTTCTTTTCGGCGTCGGACAAGCCCTTGCCGCCCTCCGAACCGCGCTTTGCCGCCGTCTTCATTATGAAAGCCGCCGCTTTGAGCGCCGCTGGAATCGCTTTGTCCGTTGTCTTCAAAGAAGACAGGACCGGCGCAGGTACGTCGCCTTCACTAACCGCCTGCCTAAGAGCATCAGCGGCCTTCGCCCTCGCCTCACGATCTATGAAATCCCCCATGGGAACTCCTTTCCCAGAGCAAATACAAACCTCCGGCTCCCCAAGAACCCTTAGAACCCTGGAACCCTATAACCGATGTGCGTCCTACGCTTCGGTATTCGCCTCGCCCGCCCCGGCCTCCTGCTCTATCTCAGACTCCAGCACGCTGTCGCGTTTCGGCCATGGTCCGCTCGCCTATCCGGCCGGCTTTATGTTCTGGTTGTAGCGAAAGAAGTTCGTAGGGTCGTACTTGCGCTTGATCTCCGCCAGCCGCCGGTACTTTGACTCTCCGTACGATGCCCTTATCCTCTCCTCACCTGCTCCAGTTGACGTTGCGCTCGTCATCCGCTGGATCGGTCCAGGCGGCCGACACTATGTCATCCCCACACTATTTGCTCATCGTACGTTCTGCGGTGACGCTCGCAAGGAATCGGGCGGCAAGTCCCTTTGTCGCGTACACTGCCGGCATCTTTTGGGCTGTTGTCAGGGAAGTCCCCATTGATAGCTCAGCCTTCCGGCGCTGCTCAAGATCCGGTAATCGTCATCGCTGGACGGAGCGGACCGGGCTGTCCAGGCGGCAAGGGCCAGAGCTATGACCATATCGTCCCGGTAGCCGGTCTTTGCATTCAGCCGCAGATTGCCGGCCTCCGTCACCTCGTACTCGTAAAACTGCAGCTCCTTTATGAGTTGCTGGTCGTCAGGTATGGCCAGGTCACGATGAGCAAGTCTGGCCACCAAATTGTCTATGACCTCGCGCTTGCTCGTGTTAGTGAACTTCACGCCATGCACGTCGATACTCATGCCGCGGCGGTCCCAGACCTCCGTCTGAAGCATCTCAAGCAGGGCGTCTCCTATTGAAACCTGGTCCAGCGTCACTGAGTTGACGCGGTGTTTCTGCAGGAAGTCGGCCACCCGCGTCACCTGGTCCTGCCAATTCATCTGATTGAACCTGTCGATGGCAACCACCGTCCGGAGCGAGACGCCGGCGTCCAGGACGACGACCGCGGTGTAGTCGGAGTATCTGGCCCAGTCGACGCCGGCAGTGCGCCAGCCGGCGGAAGCTGATTCGGTTTCCGACCGCGAAAAATGGGACAGACCACCCGCTGCGCTTGGGTCAGTCCCTATTTTCGCTGGGTATGCCGCGACGGCGGCCTCGATGTCTGCCCATCTGAAGACGGAGTTCTGATCGTCCAGGAACTGCGCCTCGTATTCCACGGAAAACTGCCTTGGGGTCAAGGCTTCCCGCTGGCCGTCGATGTACTCCCTGCTGATGTGCGGATTCTCCCAGGACGGGAACCGGAAGGACGCGTACCTTCGCAGGCTGTCCTCGCTGCTCTCCCCCTTCAGGAAGGCCCTGTAGAAATGGTTTCTGCCGAAGGGAGTGGAGATCATGATCAACTGCCCGTCCCGGTCGGCCAGCATCGGCGCGATGACCTCTTCTATGACCGCGTCTCTGACGTAGGCCGCTTCGTCCACTATGACCCTGTCGGCGTTGTGGCCGCGAAGGTTCCGGCCGTCCTCATCAGCGGTCCTGGCCGTTATGAGGCTTTTGCGCAGGTTCAGGCGCGGGTATGGCGAACGCTTTACCTTGACAGCCGGCCTGGTTGCCGGGCAAGAGGAGAGGAGCCGATCGACCGTATTGAAGATCAGCTTCGACTGATCGTACGTCGGCGAGACGATCATCTGCTTCGAGCCTGGGTTACAGACGGCGTAAAGAGCGGCGTCAACCGCCTGGGCCTCGGTCTTGCCCCACCGCCTGCCGCAGGCCGCGACCTTGACTTTGGAATCGTCCAGGAGCCACAGCCGCTGCGTCTTATGAGGCCGCCAGCCGAAGAGCTGACGGGCCAAGCGGAGCCTTGTTTTAGCTTCTCGTGACTCTGTGGTCATTGCTTTCTCCTTTGCCGGCTGTTCACAGATATGGAGACTTTTCACCCGCACCCCAACCCTCTCCCCTCAAGGGAGAGGGAGCCACGCTCGCTGTCCGTCCCGATCTCGCGAAGTTCGTTTCAAGCCGGAAACGGGCTGTTTTGGAACGAACTTCCTCGTGGGCTGAGCGTGGAGAAGTTCGTTCCGTTGATTTAAGTCCCTTTGCATTTGCGCAGGCTTTGCAATGCGCGGAGCGCGCGGTGGAGCTGGAGATCGACCTGCCTCGTGTACTTCAGCAGACTGCTCCCGGTGTTGACCGGCAGCAGCTTGTAAGGGTTGCGCTCTATGCTGCGGTCCTCCAACTGCTCTATGCGCGCGCGTTTCCACCAGCACCGCGCTATCAGGTGGACGAGTTCCTCCTCCATGGGATTGGCGGGCCGGAAGTAGCCCCGAGCCTTCCTAAGTATGGGCCGGAACTCGACGCCCGGCTCGAAATCCAGCGCCTCCAGCGCATGCGGGGCTTCCGCATTGAACCCGTGCTTCATCGCGTTGAGGGAGGCGCGTCTTTTGCCTTCCTCGGTCTTGGGTCCGCCACCCTTGCCCTGGCGCAAGCCAACTGCCATTGCTGCTCTCCTCTCCCTGATCAGTAATCGTCCTCCGAATCGGCGTCCGCTTCCGAGGCGGCTTTCAGGACGATGGCGTCGAGGTCCTCCGCGGGTTCGGCACCGGGCGCGCGGCGGGCCATATGGGCCTTCAGCAGCCCCGCGACGATTGTCGCCGCCTGGAACTCCTCGCATTTCGCAAGCAATTCGGGCAGGGACATAATGATCTCCGTCAGCACGGCCTCGCGCCGGTCGTAGTGAGAAGGATCAGGGCCGGTGTCCGGCTGGTCAGTTGTTGTTTCCATTGGCGCTCCTTTCGTCGGTTTACTGTTTACTGTTTACTGCTCACTGCTCACGGTTCACCGTTCAC
>JAUSGG010000257.1 GCA_030649165.1 Armatimonadota bacterium | reverse complement strand
CGGAACGGACGGCACTCCTGGGGACGTTTCAATTCCAGCTTGGTTCGATTAGAAGCGAGCGTCGGCCAAACCATCGTCCACGAGTTTTACAGGTTTCAATTCCAGCTTGGTTCGATTAGAAGGAACCACAGAAGATCAAATGTCCGCGGCAGAGCAAGTTTCAATTCCAGCTTGGTTCGATTAGAAGTACTGATAGCTCCTGCGGATGGCCTATTTGTAGTAGGGTTTCAATTCCAGCTTGGTTCGATTAGAAGAATGTCAGTCCTTCCATTCTGGCTACGTTGTCCGAGTTTCAATTCCAGCTTGGTTCGATTAGAAGCTTACCGTTCCGCGCGTTTTACCGGGCCTTCGTTCTACGTTTCAATTCCAGCTTGGTTCGATTAGAAGGCCTGCGGGATGTCCCACGGCTTGCCCTCGCACTTGTTTCAATTCCAGCTTGGTTCGATTAGAAGTCATACGGCAGTTTATTCTCGGAATTGTACGTCCAGTTTCAATTCCAGCTTGGTTCGATTAGAAGACGAGTCATAACAACACGATCCCCGCGCATCATTGTTTCAATTCCAGCTTGGTTCGATTAGAAGTGTCCAACATCCATGCCGTGTCGGCCTTGATATGCTCGTTTCAATTCCAGCTTGGTTCGATTAGAAGCCTCCTTCGACTCGTTAGTCTGCCCCAAATCGCGTTTCAATTCCAGCTTGGTTCGATTAGAAGCCGCAGGGAGCTTCCGCCGAATCGCGCCGGGGAAGTCGTAGTTTCAATTCCAGCTTGGTTCGATTAGAAGAGGAATTTGACGGCCTGGCTGTCGTCACCAAACACGGGTTTCAATTCCAGCTTGGTTCGATTAGAAGGCCCCTGCTCAGCTTCCTCTGCCGTGCTCGAAATTCCTCTTTTTGGGCCGTTTATCAACCAGCCCGCCGTCGTCACACGCCGGTCGCGCCAATCCGCCGAATCCACCGACGACGCTGTATTTGTGCGCGAGCGCGTCGCAAACGCCGTTGTTCAGCGGCCAACTGATGCCCGGCCTCGCTCTGACCGGGCAATGCGACGACGCCCCGAACCTGAAACACCCAGCCCGATTGCTAGAAAACGTTGTCCGTGGGTGACCTTTCAAGCCCCATCACCTGCTTGTCGATAAGACTCTGGTCGCGCAGCTTGAAGATCAGGACCGAGTCCTCCTCCTCGTTTATCACAACTCTCAGCCCGCTCTTCATCCTTGCCATGCGCGCTTCCGTCAGTTCGCCCTCGAACACGGAGTTCTGCACCCAGTTCAGATATCGCCGGCAGAACTTGCACGCCTTCGCTACCCGCTTCTCGTTAACGTCGTACACCAGGATAACGTACATCTTCTACCACCACCCGCGGAACGCTTCGTACGGTTCCACCGCCGTCAGATGCTTTACCAGCCGGTAACACTCCAACCGGATCAAATGCTGGTAGGTCACGTTCCGTTTCAGCCTTCGGTGCTTTATGCTCGTCTGCAGCTTTTCTTCGTAGCCGCGCACAAACAACTTCCGCGCCTCTTCTTTCAGATAACAATAATTCACTTCCTCCTCCGCGTGCTCCGGCCTGATCTGCCGCGTGTTGATCAGCGAGAAGATCAGACGGTCCACTATTATCGGCTTGAATATCTCCGCCAGGTCCAGCGCCAGCGAAAACCGCCGCTCGCCCGGTTCGTGCAGATAGCTCACCGTTGGATTAAGCTGCGTTCGGTAGATTTCCGAAAGAGCGGTCGAATACATCATGGAGTTGCCGAAAGATATGAGAGCGTTCACCAGATTGTCCGGCGGACGCCTAACCCGCTTTTCGAACTCCACGTCCGCGCCTAATATGGATGACCAGCCGGCGTAGTACCTCTCACGGACGTTCCCCTCGATGCCCATCAATTCGCTCACGTCTTTGGCTTCGGGAATACGCGCCGCGATCTCCTCCACTTGGCGTCTGCTTCCACCTACGGACTCCGCGTCCGCGGCTCGTGACTCGTAGTATGCGAGGTTCTTGACAATGTTGTGCGCCGCGGCCGAGCATATCTCGCGAGCGATGGCGATTCTCCTCTTGGGGCTGGAATAGTGTTCGACTTGGCGCACTAGCAGGAAGCCGGAGTTGAGATACTCCCGCGGGTAGAAGCTGCCCGAGTAGAAGCCGTAGTAGTTGAAGAAATGCGCCGGCACGTTCTTCTGCGATATGAAGTTCAGAAACTTAGTGTTCAAATCCAGTTCGCCGAACAGGTACAGGCTGTCGATGTCCTCCACCGGAATGGGCTTTTTTCCCTCGTCCGTCTCTACGTAGATGGTGTTGTCCTGCCGGCGAATCCTGCCCGACCTGAAAATGTAGTAGTTCCTCGACATCCCTTCCGCCTCCCTCTAACCTCTAACCTCCGGACGTCACCCCCAGCATAGTTCTTCGTAACTGCACTTGCGACATTTCGGCTTATGCTCCACTTCCGGGCAAGTCTCGCTTTGCTTAATGGCCCGTATATGCGCAATCATCTCCTCCAACTCGGCCTCGATTTCGGGAGTCAGCGTCACCCGTTCCACCCGTTTCGACTTGGGATAGTTCAGCTCCCCCTTCAGTCCTTCCAGCCCCAGTCCTTTGAGATAATACAGGTAGTAGTAGAGCTGATAGACGTGCGCTTCCTCAAACGCCTTGGAGAGCTTGATCTCGTGTATCGTGCCGCTGGACTCGTCGAAATCGATCCGCAGCAGCCCGTCTATCATCATCTCCTTATGCCGCCCTCTGGGATAACTCTCCTCGTGCAGCAGCCGTCCGAGATCGACCCGGTCCGAATGCCGCTCCATCTGGATGCCGTGCGAAAACAGCCAGAGCTTCTTCTGGCAGATGAGGTAGTAATTGACCTCCGTCCCGCCGACGCGGGCGAAGGGGATTTGGATGTCTTGTTGGCCGATCATAGTGATTCCACCTGAGTAATCAACAACGAACTATCCGATGCCTGAATATCGCACGAAACCATGGCCGGTGCTGGTCACACCTGCCGGCACAATGGTTGGTACGATCACACGATGCTTTCCGATCTTCAATTCTCCCTTCGGATCAAACGAGTTGAGTGCAGGGAAACTGGCATCGGGGCCGAAGTCATCGAGAGGCGCGACGTGGGCGGAAACCGCCTGCTGCACTGCCGTTGCTCCTTCCACAGGGCATGTAAAGTCCGAGCCGATATTATCCGCTTTACTGTAACCGACAAACTGAACTAACGAACCCCGTTTGCCTACCCAGTTCACACTAGGGGCAAGCACCAAAAGATCCTTCGCGAGTCGCGGACCTTCGTCCAGCCTGAAAGCCCATGTCCAATGACCGCGAAGCCACACCATTTCCCGGTACGCTACAGTGGATTGATACACGACTGGTTTGCCTGGTCTTCCCACCGGTTGCTTCGCCGTCTCTCGCTTTCCTTTGTCCTCCTTCGGCGAGCGCACCCTCTGAATAGTCTGAGTGACGACAGACTCCCTTGCCGGTCTGATGCGCAACTCGACTGTTGCCAGACGTCTGACCATATCCGCACAGAAGTCGGCTCCACGTCCTGCTCTAAAGCCCGCGTTTACGAAAGCCATCTTCACGACGTATGGAGAAGGGAGAACCAGGGTTTTACCGACAGCACTAGTCGCGTAACTGCTCTTCAGGGAAAACAGCGTGGATGGCCGGTAGTCAAGCAACAACCATTCCATTTCCCTTATCCTCCAGGATCGTGTTGAATATCCGCAACGCTTCAGACAGGCTCTCGAATTCGTACAGCTCCAACACTTCCGGCTTGGGTTTCGACTGCGCGGACTGGTCCGCAATACTCGTATTCGCTTGGTCCTGAGACTCATCGGAAATACGAGAGAGGTTCTTAAGCTGTTCGATGATTGCTTTCATCTCCACGCGGTATTCTCGATTGAGCGGGCTTACTGTCGGTGCGCAAAAGCAGTTCCGCGATACAGCTATCACACCTTCCGCTCCGGTGATATGGGGATGCTGGGTATTCCTTTGGGCACCACGAGGCGAAATGAGAGTCGCCGCAACCGCCTTGAGCGTGGCCGCCACACGCTCTTTCTTGTCGTGTTTGTCAACAATCAATTGTCTGGACACGTCATTGACACCAATCCGATCCAACTCCACATGGCAAACAAGGGCATAGCATCCCGACGACGCGGGGCGATGGAAGATGGCTTGGCTTCCGGCTACGGTTTCCGTCCCTGTGCCGGAAGCCCTGGACGGGTCAAACTTGACGTGAAAGTACTGTTCGGTGCGAGTGTGCTCCGGTACGCCTACTACCCAGCCGAATTCCACGACGCTCTTTCTCGCTGTCGCAGTGTCAGTGTGGAGCGCGCCGGCAATGTCAGTAACCGCACAGCGGGTTATCATCTGCCTGAGGACCTCCTCCGGCGGTGTCCCCCTCGGAGTTGCACTTTGAAAACTGGGATCGAGCAGTATTCGGTCCGGATGGCCTACCAGCGCATTTGCACACACCGTCTGCTTCGCTTCAACCAACAACGGGGTCAGGTGCTCTACAAAGATGTGCTTGAACATGTCGCCGCTTACGGCGTTTACTACGCACTTGCGGTTCGTCTCGTCTAGGATGTGCACCATCCTCGTCTGCTGTTGGTTCCCTTCCGTACCCTCGCTGTTAAGGTTGTGCAGGTTGAGGGTCACCCGTGCGCACAGTGATAACGAGTGCAGCATTTCAATCGTCCTCCTCTTCTGTGTCTTCTAACTCAGCGACGTCCTCGCTAAATGGTTCCTCTTGAGACTCGTCTACCCCTTTCGGCTCTCTGCACGTCCCATATGCGCAGAGAAGAGAACCGACCAGCATTGATCCTTTCCCATCTATGAGCCTAGTCAGTGCTTCAAATTCCTCCGTAGTCACATTCCCTGGGGCGGCCTCCGTCCTCTTTTCCGTCTCACGCCGTCGTGCGTTTTCACGGTTGTACGAGGCGAGAAATTCTGCAAGAGACTCCACGAACTCGTCGCGTACCACCCGTTTTCTGTTCAATTCCGCGAGCAGGCCGTACCGGATCTCACGCCAAGGCTTCGGCGTCGACGGGTCTTGAGCGTGCAATGCCTTCTGGACTTGCGCATTGACGGTGGCCTTTCGTATCGCACGCGCAACCGCGCGAAATCCGGGGTCTGCCAGGATTGCCGATAAATCTGCTGCCATGTGCTGTGCCATCCTTTCTATATTTGCAGTCGTGAAACGCGCCATGAATGACCTGCCACGGTCATTCGTGGCGCTCATACAATATGAGCCATATCGTCCGATGAACTCGATCAAATTCTCCAGCGCGTCACGCTCCTGACGCTGTAGCGCTAACCGGTACTGCTTTAGAAGTCCCAACTCCGCGCTGTTCCGCTCTTTGAGCCCCAACAGAACACTCCTGTGCTCCGATAGTATCTCTCTCCACGCCTGCGCTTCGTCTGCTGAGCGTATGGCAAACCAGCTTGGAAGCGGCATGAAAGACATCTCCACAATGTTTTTCACGTGCTGGCTGGTAGGCATGTAGTGTGTAGCATACAGACCACTAATAATGTCGGCAGGCGTCTTGTTAAGAATGCTCAGCAAGTCGGGCAGAACCGCCGTTCCGAATTCTGAGTGATCGATTAGCAGACGGGCTGTTTCGACAGCCGCAAGCACGTCCCGCTGACACCTCTTGCCCCTGGCGCCGCTGGCACGGAGTTTCGTGACCAGACCGATGAGGTTTGCGAGCGATATTCTGTGTGGCGCTGGCGTCAATAGGCGCAGGTGGTACTTGTCCCCTTCCTTGAACGTGTGCGGAACGGCCGTGGCATAGTAGCCTCCGTAGCGCAGGTACTGGAGGAACTCGCTGTCTCTGACTTCGTGTAGGCGCTGGATGTCACGTTTGGTGTTGTCGGGTTTCGGCCGTCGGCAGCCTTTAGCGAGAAGCGGGTTGATAAGCTGATTCGCCGTGGCGTCCACCTTGATAGTTGGCAGCGGACCTCCCCGGACCTTTAGGGCGGTCAGCGACGAGATGACTTCTTGCCGGTTCTTTGAAGTAAGGGCCTTTCGAAGAGAATTGTTGGCTGCCTTGTGTGTCTGCATCGTCTTGAACACGGTGTGTAAGCGGTGCTCCGGGTCCGGCGCATATTCGGCTATTCGTTGCTGGACATCGGGGTTTTTCCGCATGGCCGGCTGCTTTTGCAACTCTTCCTGCACCTTGCGATACTTTTCCCGCTTCTCGTTCTCCACTCTCGCCCGGTCAACGTAATCGTAGGCTGCCAATCCGTTGCTGTCACCACACTTTCCGTCGTCCAGAAACTTGTAGAGCTGCTTCTTGGCCCTAGCCTCTTGCACGTCCGCCGAGGAAAGGTCATCGTTCGTTTGCACCACATAGTAGTCGCCGTCGTGGTTTATCATTGGTGATCCATCACTGGTGTGAAGCAGTCTCGCGAGCCCTACTACCGCAAAGACATCAGCTTGGGTATCGGACAGTATCGGCGAGTAGTAGTTATTCACCGTTGCCTCCTTCCGCTGTAGCCGCCTGGTCGCTGAGGCGGAGTATCCTGGTAATATAAGCTACAACTGGCCAGTATTCTCTCAGGAAATCGGCCTTTTGCAGCTTCTGGTCTAGCATATCCATGATGCTGGTCATCTCATGCCTCTTGATTTGACGAATGCTGGCGCCAAAGACTTTACGTATAGCGGCCCCTGCCAAAGGGCTCATAGCCTGCAATTCGCTTGGAGAGTAGACCCCACCTCCATGGTGAGCAATGATCGCCGGCAACACCGCGCACACTAGAGTGGGGTGGTCTATGAAGCTAAACGATTCCTTATTCTCCTCAAGCAGCCTGTAAGCGAGATAAGCACCCTGCAGAGCATGCCGGGGCTTGCTTCTGCTAACACTGTCGGAGCGGGTGGAAGTATGCGCCAACGGTTGGTCTAGGTGGAAGTCGCTATCGACTGACCTCTCGATATCTTCGGCCCACTCCTGCCAGCCCTGCTGCAGCTTGCCCAGATCGTGAGCCAGGGCCATGAAACTCAGGGCTTCAACAAACCCGTCGGGGTTGATTCCATATCTCTTGCGAAAACCCACCGTCAAGAGGCTCTCGTAGCCATCTATGTGCGCTTCTGATTCCCGTCTGGCGATTGCGAATCGCCTGACGTTCGTGGCGTGGTCCACCCAGCTTTCCCTTGCTGTCGATAAGTATCCCGGCCTCTGGGGAATATCGCGAATGAGGCTGACTTGCTCCCCGTACTCACCCAACTCAAGCCCGCAATCGCTGGTGTATTTCGCGAAACTAGGGGTAACCAGATAATGGAAAGCCAATAGAAGCTGCTCGTCGCATCTTTCCCAGTAACCGATGCCATCGCTACTGTATGACCACCGCCAGACAGACGCATCAGGGCAGTCACGCTTGAGTTTTCTCAGCGAATGAACACTCACCTTTATTCCTTCATATCCCCAAGGCGCCGCCGGCAGATCATCGTCAATTACCGAAACGTCAGCGATCACAAGGTTGGCAGATAAGTCCGCTTCGCGTATAAGATGCGTTACGGGGACGGGAGCCTTCTGAATGTTGTTCTGTGATATGTAGGCACATAGTGTTTGCAGCCTCTCCTGAGACCCTAACGCCACCGCCCCTTGGTCGTCGAACAGGTGTACATCTTCGACCAGATCGACGGCTTCTTTGAATGAGAGGAACTCTTGTTTTCGCAAACGATCACAAGTGCTATTCAGGCTCTTGTCTGCTGCAGATGTGGTGCCGTAAGGAAGCCAGGAACAGTTTTCCTCTTCCGGGAGAGCAAATACATGGATTTCCCCGTAGCCGCCGTACCTGGCGCAACGCCCGGCCCTTTGAACTATGGAGTTGGCAGGTGCTAATTCGGTGAATAGAAAGTCAGCGCTGATGTCCAATCCCGCTTCGACGACTTGCGTAGCGATGACTATGGCCTCTTTTGCCTTAGACGGCTTTCCCAACAATCGAAGTACTTCGGATTGGTTCCAAGCCCGATCGTTCGTAAGGAAGCGGGAATGGAGAAGCACTACTGGTACGGAGTCGCCAACTGCGTCTTTTACCTCCAGGTATAGCTTCTGCGCCCTCTTGACCTGATTGACCACCACTAGGCGCTTGCCGTTTTTCTGTGTTATATCACTGGCACGGATTGGCCTATCCCATATGAATACTCGTTTTTCAGCCCTCAAGGCTTTGATTTGGGACGTGTCCTTGTGGGTCAACCCGACGGGAACTGCACCCAAGTGCTGAGTCAGTTGATCACAGAGGGGGCTGGTCGCCGTAGCTGTCATCCAAACACTCTGGCAAATCCCTTCAAACAGCTTACAGCCCGCCAAGGCTGTCATGAAAGCTTTGTCCGCCTCCATAAGATGAAACTCGTCGAACACCACAAGACATCCGGCCAGTGCTGCGGAGTTGATGTTGTGAAGTGACGGTCCTTTTCCATAAGGCGCGCCTAACAGTCCGCTCAGTAGTTGGTCGAACGTGGTAACGACGATTCGAGCTTCGCTTAAGAACGGGTCTTCCACGTTTGCGCCCGTCTGTACTTTGATGTGATCCGACCGCCAACCGGGCATCAGGGGTAGGGTTTCGCGTAGCAGATCAGCCACGCTGTCAATGAGTGTGCGAAGCGGAAGCACGTAGATTAAGCGGTGTGGAGGCGCTTTCCAGTGTTCCGGCAGCAGAAATGGTAATACGGCTGCCCAGGTCTTGCCGCAGCCTGTAGGCACACGGAGAACAATGTTGTGCCCGACAAACAGAGCGTGAGCGGTGGACTTCTGAAAATCGAACAACTGGGCTGTGGTATCCGCACAGACGGTCTGTAACAGATCCTCCAGTGCCGCCATTTCAGCAGTGCCACTCCTCAATCTCACATCCCTCCTTCCCCTTCCATCTTCGTGCCATTATACACCCCACCTCTGTCAAAACCTGTCAGTCCAGGGGCGGATCGGAATCTTTATTTTTCCGGTCCATTCCCACACACCCAAACCCCATACTTCCTCTCTCCCCGAACCCGCACTCGTACCCAACCCTTATCAACGCCACCGACCCCTTCACCGCAAAAGGCGCTAACACGCCTCGTATCTGCACTCCACGGATGTCGATCAGCTTCGTCACTCTGCCATCCCTCCGGGCGATATAGCCCTGGTCGAACTCCATCCGGAAACTGTCGTCGTCAGGTGGCCTGCCGTGGATCAGTTCGAACTTGCGGATGAGGTTCTTTCGCACGTGTTCGGAAAACTCCGGCTGATCTTCGTGGGTCAGAAAGTTCGCGTAGGTTGGCGTGCTCTGAGCGGCGACGATGGGGCTGAGGCAGGTGAAGGCGATCTCCGGGGCGAACTCCGGCTCCGCTTCGGCCTCGACCGTCTCAATGGGCAGTGTGACCCCGCGCATGTCGATCTCGCCCTGTGACAACAGCCCTTCCGCAAGCGCCGTGACGAACTCCGGCATCGGCGAGGATATTACCCAGGAGAAAGCGCCGGGTCCGAGAATGAGGTCCTGGCCGGCCACACGTCTGGTCTTGCACATCAACGGGCTGAACACAAAGAGCTTGAACGCTCGCCCCGACGCTTCGTGAGTGTAGCCGTGGTCGTGGAGGAACCTGGCGTAATCCGGCCTCGCGCCGAGGACGCTGTACACGGCGGCTGCAAGGAAGTAGTTCTGGTTTATGGGAAGCTTGACGGCCTCCCGATCTCGAAAACGCACTCGGATGCGCATAGGTCAAGACGCCGCGCCCTCGACTGCTGCCTTTGCGGCTGGCGTTGCGACATTATACCATAACCGCGCCGGGACAGTCGGGGTTGAAAGCGTTCAGAAATGGTGCGTACAGTCCTGGTTGCTCCGGTCCCAAGGGGCCGGAGGGGATTGAAACCTAGCATAGGACGGATAGGACGGATAGGACGGATAAGACAAATAGGGCTTGTTGCTCCGTCCGGGGCGACCACTCTCCCGACTGTCAACCGTCAAGCGCGATGTGATGGGTGTTTTTCTAATGCCCCGTTTCGGGATTTCCGGGTTGGGACCCGGAGTTGTCCGCTATAGCATACGTATGACGCCCAACCCTCAAATCCCGAAACAACGGGAACATATCAATTTGAGAAGGACCGACCATTCGCGCAGGCGTAGGCGAATGCAAATGGTACCAACTATTGGCTACTTATGATCAGATGTACTATCTTAACGCCTATGCCCCTCACCCCAACCCTCTCCCGCCCAGGGGGAGAGGGGGCAGGTGGCGCATGCTTCATTGCCTGGATTGCGTTCCCGCAAGAGTGAACTGTTTCCCTGAACTGTTGCCACCTGAATTGTTGCCAATTGGCAAATATGCTCTCCATGAGCTAGAATACGTGAGAGCCTGCCGATTATTGGTAGGCTGTGGAGGGAACTGGAATGAGAAAACATAGGGCGTTCGGGCTTGTTGTGGCGGTTACCGCTTTGTTTTTCGCATCGGCGGCGTTGTGTGTAGATTCTGACGGATCGTCCGGCTCTGGGCAGTTGGGCGACGATGTCCTGGCCGCGCCTGAGTACAATCCGCCGGGGTCATACACGGCGCCGGAACGTCCGGACGACGTTCCCGAAGCAGTTCCGGGGTACCGCGCGGTGGATCGCGAGTACATCGGATCGGGAGTGACCGACAAGGAGTTTAACGCCGAGAGTTATTTGCAACCCACCAAGGTGTCGAATCGCGACAACGGCATAGTGGTCGGTCAACCGAAGTTGTTCGAGTTGCGGTCACTCCAGATGATGATAGACAACGTGAAGGCAAGCCTCGCTCAGACCGTCTACCCCAACACCTCTCAGTTGTTCGCGATGACGGGCCGCGTACAGGGCGGCGACGTTACGTCGCACGAGCAGGTCGTTGATGTGACGGCGCAGGTCGGCGCCGGCGGTTCGGGCGGTACGAGGTACGCGCCTCAAGCCTCAGTCCCCCGCACGGGAGGTCCGTCCACACCTGATCCGGCGTCACCCTCCGCTCTTGCGGTGGCCCCGACCGACGTGCTGGCGGAGCAGACGTCTCTTTGGCACCAATTGGTGAACCTGCAAATGCTGTTGGACGGCGCTCTCTCCGATAGACTGATACCTACTGATGAGAACGGCTCAGCGACTGTTTTCGGCAACTCGGTAAAGTTCTCCCCCCGAGCGCAGGCCATCGTCGGTTTCCAGATAAGCGTGGATTCTCTGGAAGAGTTCCGCAACGCTGTAGCCGAGGCTATCATCACGATCGATAATAAGAGGCCCTCGCCGTTGGGCGTCGGCGGCTACGGTGATGAGCCATCGCTAATGATGCTGCTGCCGCGCAGTAAGACCTACAATACGATATCCGTCAGCAGGGACGCGAAGTCGTTCGGTTTCGGTTCGGTGGTGAACGTGTTCTCGTTGGGATTCGCCCAGGAGAAGAAGCGCGAGACGTTCTATATAGGCAAAGACACCGATACCGTGGCGCTGGAGCGGATTCCGGGGTTACCGGTGTACGGCCTCCCAAAGCCTTCGGGAAACCGGCCCGCCAGGTATCGGGGAGTGAGTTTCGGCTGGCAGTTCCGGCCCGTATTCACCCGTGCGGCCGTGGAACCCGGTGTCAGACAGGTATTCGCCATGATCTCTCTTCCGGCGTCTGTTTTGGAGGAGAAATGGGAAGGCAAGGTGCACATCACGACATATTGGCGGCGGTACAATCGAGCGACGGGCGCCGTGGGGAAACCGATCGAGTCAAGCGTGAACGAATGGAATCTGGACGATGTGGTCGTGCCTATCGGCAGCGGCGTGGAGGAAGCGCTGGAACCGCGCATCACGAAGGCTGAGTGGGAAGACGCGGGTGGAGGCAACGTGGCGATTACTATGGAAGGCAGCAATTTCTCATTGGGCGTCGCGGTAGCGTACGGAGAAGTCACGCTGGATGAGAAGAACGTGTCACTGTTCGGCGTAAAGCGGATGAGATTTGTCGCTCCCGCGTATGCGGTGGCAAGAGGTAACGTGACGATAATGGGGCGATACGGGATGGCCAACCTGAGGCTATGCGCGGGAAATAGCGATAATCCGTATCACGGCGTTGTAGCATCGCCGCTGACGCTGACTCAGAGAGACGATCAGACGACCAGTGTTGAGCTGACTCTATCGAACGTGGATGATCCGGCAAGGCTCGTTACGGGCCGGCGTCCCGTGGTCGAGCTGGACGGTCAGTTGATCGGCGTTGGGGAAAAGCCGTTCACTTCAATCTCGGCGGACGAAGCGCAGAAGACTCTGGTCGTCAAGTTTTGCGCGCCGTCCCAGGCTCTGGCCAAGTCCGGGGAGCTTGTGGTGCGCGACTTGGTGGGGCCCGCGGCGTTTCCAGTACGATGCGGTGTGGATGAAGGTGGTTGCATCGCCAACAAGGCTGTGGTTCTATCCACGGGAAGCAGGGTGTCGGTTGCGCTCTTCGGGACCGGCTTCCGAGATGACGTGAAGGTTCAGGTGGGCGACCGAGAAGTGTCTGACAGGAAGCTCAATTCCAGCGATGGGAAGGCAACGATGATAACGTTCGACGTAGATAGAGAGACTGCCCTCGACGCGAGGTATATCCTGGTAACGCAGGGATCGCGGCCTCCGATACTGGTTCCTTTCTCCATGTCCGCGGAGGCTGCGCCGCGGCCTGAGCCAAATCCGAATGGGCGGTAGCGCGTTCTTTAGGGTCTTAGGGTCTTAGGGTTTCAGGGTTCGTCCGTTCGCTGCCATTACGTGCCTCGATCGGGCGTTATTTGGAATGACGCCCGAAATCGAATGTAGGGTTTTCAAATCCCGCGGTTCTGTTTCGCATCCCGATGGATGGGGACGCGATCGAGGGATTCTAACTCCCCGTTTCGGGATTTCCGGGTTGGGACCGGAAGTTGTCCGCTATAGTATGCGTATGCCGCCCAACCCTCAAATCCCGAAACAACGGGAACTCCTAACTCCTAACTCCTAACTCCTGACTCCTAACTCCTGACTCCTAACTCCTAACTCCTAACTCCTAACTTCTGACTTCTAACTCCTAACTTCTAACTTCTAACTTCTAACTCCTAACTCCTAACTTCTATCTCCTATCTCCTAACTCCTAACTCCTAACTCCTAACTCCTAACTTCTGACTTCTATCTCCTATCTCTCCAACTTCACCTCGACAATCTTATGCGGTCCGATACTGCGCGCGCGCTTGCCGTCCAGGTTTCGCAGCTCCGAGACCGTCCAGCCTTCTTCGGAGTCAACTCCCAATCGCGCGGTCTGCCCGTTCATCTCCATCATCCTGAGAACTACTCTATCGCCGACCTGCCGAACGGATAAAGGGACGGCCCCGGGCGTGTTGACGCTCAAGACGGTTTTGGACCAGGGTTCGCGTCCGCCTCCGGTCTCAACGGGGATTGCTATGGGAGGCAAAAGCAGCGACGCAGCCCAATCGCCGATCTGGCCCTCCGTTATCCGCGGGCCGTAAGGCCAGACCGCGTACCTAAGGGCGTGCCTGCCGCGGAGGCGCAGGTCCATCGGCTTCAGCCAGTTCAACGGCCCCATGACTCCCGGCAAGGGTCCCTGACGGTTGTGGAAATGGTCGCCGTTGTGTCCCCACGCGGCCACGAATCTCAAAATGCCATCGGAATCCAGCCAGCACTTGGCGGCATTGAACAGGCAGATGGCCATTCCGGCGCGCTCTCCGCGAACGTGAACCCAGGGGCTCACCAGGAACGTCCGTCCCGGCTGCGCCGACGTTGGACATCCGCCTACCGCGTGGCGGATTTCGACATTCTTTCCCACCGGCCAGGTGTAGTGGAGCTTCGTTCTATCGTCGAAGTAGTCGCCGATCTCGGCCGGTTCTTCGAACTCCAGTTCGGTATCCACCTGGAACCACGGCAATTCGTGGTAGAACGTCAGCCGCTTGGTCAGCCGGACCGTGTTCGTCTGGACGCGCGTTTCCACAGACTCGAAAACCGGACCGCTGATTGCATTGCCGCTCGACTTGGCGAGGGGCAATATATCCCTTCCTCCGTCGGAGTACAGCCACATGTTTCCGACGCAGTCCGCTCCACTTGTCAACAGGTCTTGGCCGCCGCGTGGCGCCAGGGACGAAATGGTCCCGTCGGGGAGGACCGACACGGAATAATGCGCATTTGAGAACTCGAACCAGTCGGACAGGGTCGCGGAGGACGGTCTGGGAGCCGGGCAAGTCTTGAGAAACCGTGTAGAGTATCCCATACCCTGTGAAGCAGCCATAATCACCGCGCTGGTTGATCCGTCCGTGCCGTTCTTGACCTGGGCAGGGACGGCGCGCCCTTTCTCGTCAACGACCGAAACCATCGCGGCGGGCACGGGAATCTCCACCGGCATAGTGCAGGGCTTGGGGTAGGGGGCGAAGATGACGACCGGTTCCGTCCCGGGCGTCGGAGCGGCCATTCCTTGCGCCAGCGTTTTGGCCACCTGCGTGATTCGACCATGCGCCAGCTCCTTAACTTCCCGAAGCCAGTTGATGGATTTCGCCCTGAGTTCGGGCCCACCGGTCCAGTATGCGTCGTGGTGCTGGGCCTTCAACAGCGTTTTCCATGCGGCGTCGAGATCAAAAGCCGGCAGCCCGGCGGCGCCAATCATCGCCTCGAACGCTTCCAGGGTCAATAAGGCGGTCTCGGCGCAAGTGTTGGCGCGGGACAATTCCTCGGCGTCGACACCTTCCGTATAGGCGTAGTTCGCGTCGATTTCCGCGTCGGTTCGCGGCGGCTCGGCGGCTATCAGTTCGGCCAGGGTCTTATCGAGTTGGACAAAGGCGGCAGACTCCTCTATCTCCGCGACCCATTCAGGGGTGACTTCGATCATATCCAGGATGTCCGCTCGAAGCCTGGTATGATGGAGCATCCCGTGCTGTGCTTCGTTTGCGCACGCGCGGCTGTCAGGGGCGCACGAAGCTTTTAGCCAGATGGGAATTCTGCTGCCGTCGGGAGCTCGCCAGTTCAGCAGGTCGTCGCCGTGGACCCACTCCCATTTGTTGTCCCAGTGCTGGACAAGGCCGCCGAACAGCCTCACGCCATAGGGGAAGGACGGTCCGGTGGCCGTCTGAAAACCGAAAGCCCTCAGAATCTGTGGTAGCTGCGGCGTCAGGCCGGGCTCCTGGGCCGCGTAGCTCGTGACACGATAGCCTGTAAGCTGCTCTATAGATCGCAGTCCATATTGAAACTGGCGTATGGCGGACTCGACCGACAGTATCTGCAAATGCGGCTGCGAGTAAGTGCCGTTTACAAAAGAGACACGCCCCTTGGCAGCCATTTTGCGAAGCCGTTTCGCGGACTCCGGGTAGAGCCTTACCATATCCTCCAGCTCGACCGCTGAGAAATCGAAGTTGACGTGCAACTGGGGGAAGCGCTCCTGCGAATCCAGGCTGACGACGAGCTTCTCAATGTATTCCTCGATGGAAGGGGATCCCCATGGCGGGGTGCGTTCAGCGCATATCGTGTCCTCGGCAATCAGCAGCCACATCGGGTGCTGAACGATGGCGTAACTCCAGGGCTTGGTCGAAGCGGCAGTCATTGACTTTTTCCTCCAACTCTCCCAGCGTAACCTATCGACGGGGAGATGGTCAAGAGCGGGCAAGAGTTCAGGAATAGGAAGTACGTGGAACTGAATGTCATTTCTCGACTACGCTGGCGCTCCGCTCCTAAGAAAGCGCCCTGTTTCGGGATTTCCGGGTTGGGATGCGAGGTTGTGCTATAACCGCACGAGTGTGAAGCCCAACCCTCAAATCCCGAAACACCGGGGTGGTTTCTTTCCGGAATAACCCCGCCTGCGGGGTCGGTTGCTCGAAATGACGATGCGCGGAAGACTGAACTGTCACGGGTGTTTTGCCGCC
>JAUSGG010000262.1 GCA_030649165.1 Armatimonadota bacterium | reverse complement strand
GTCTTCGGGCAGGTAGCTGCCCGAGGCCCCAGTTAACAAGACTCCCCAACCCTCCGAGTATAATACTGCCAGCGGTATCACCAGTCGGACCGGTTATATCTGCAAATGGATCGTAAGTGCCCACAGGAAACCCCGTTTCTCCAAAGCCAGCCGCTTCAGCGGCGGCCCGTGCTGCGATTGTTGGATCAAAGTAGCTCGCCATTTCTAACGACCTATCCAGCCCTTCTCGTGGGCATAAACTTGCAATCTCTCAAAATCTGATTTTGCCGCCTCCGAATTAGGCACCTGGGCTGCCCCAGGTTCAACGATCGTCGCCGGGGCAGTACCTAGTACCCTTGTAGGTTTTCGAAGACCGTACGGCAGACTGGACCACTGAGCCTCAAGACGCCGGACCCGGTCCGACAATGTTAAATCCTCTTCTACGATTTTTCGCTTTCCCCAAAAAAATCGACCGAAGTTGTACATTTTAGCCAGTCCGCGCGCGTGCCTGGGGGACGCCCGCGCGCGAGGAGAAGGAGGCCCGCGCGCGGGCGCTTCCAGAGTCTTTTGTCCGTCTCCACCACCCCCGCCCAGCCGCCCCTAGTCTAATTCTTTTACCTTATTACAGTAGCGCGCGCGCGAGGTCAAGAGAAAAGTGAGCCGGTCTCTGAAATGGGTCCAGTCAGAAAGCTTGGATTCCCCATGAAGATTCCCTGCATTTGCGCGGCCATCACATCCGCGCGTTGAGCCTCGACAGCCGCCACGTCGTAAGCCGGAGCGACGTCGAGGTAACCGGCCGCCTGGAGCGCATCATGCCAATCTTCGTCCGAATAGTAACCCAGATGTCCCGGGTCATTGCTTCTCGGGTACAGGATGTCGCCGTAAGTGCCTTCTAGGATTGCTTGCTGGAATCTTCGTTGATCTTGCTCGAAGGGGATTCCGAAGATGTTGAGAATTTCGGTGATGAAGGTTTCTTGTCGAGGGAGAATAATCCCAAGGTCAACTGCGTAGCCGTACTCGTGCTGCGATAGCCCCGGTCGAGCGGCGATGCGAGGGTTTTGCCGATAGAGCGCCGCTTGTTTCTGGTAGGTTCTAAATCCCGAGATGAGGTTGACATCAACGTGCACGCCCGCTTGAAGTAGCCGTCTCAGTCCTTCGACGACGTATGCGGCGAAGTCTTGATCGAGCTGTCCGGACCAACGACTCGGAGAGGGCGTTCTTTGCATCCCTGAGAGCCCGGCAAAGATAATCATTCGTCCTCGTCTTCGTCTTCGTCATCGTCCTCGAACTCCTCCCTGTTGATTTTCATCACCATCTCGTAGCACTCCTCGCAGAACTTGCCGTGCTTCGTGCCGTGGATACAGTTTGGATGTTTCACGTGAAACAACTCACGGACGGATGTACTCGTGGCGGAAAACATTGGTAATCGATTTCACCACGTCAGCGACCGTGGCGTTTAAAACCGTGATCGAAAGGTTAGCCCGTGGCGGTACGATGTAGATCCGATCCACGAGAATTGAAGGGACGGTCGGATTGAGGCCGATAGATGTCGATGGATCGTCCGTGGCCCGACCACATGCGTATCCCTGACCAAGTACGTCCATGAAGAGCTGCGCGCGTTTGTTCGCGATTGCTATACCTGTCGCCAGGAAAATGTGGCACCCGTACAGTTCCCAAATTTCATCGTTCGGAACTGTTGCGATGAGCAGACCCGTGTTCGTGCCTGCAGCCAGCGCCGCACTGGTAGCAACTATGTGGGCGAAGCGCTCAATCCCGTACCGGATATCTCTCGAAATCATTTTAGCCCACCGGGATTATGTCGACCGTTGAGAAGGCGGTGATTGCACCCGCGGTCGTGTTCCTGTAGGACAGGATCAGACGTGTGCCTGCTGGGGCCATCGCCTCACAAACGAAATCGTCCGGCATGATAGGTGTGCGGTTCGCGGCCGAAACCTCCTGGTCGGAGAAGATAGCGACACCACCCACCAACAGGGTCATGTTGAGACCCACGGCAGACCCTGTGGCGTAGAGCCGTACGATGCTCGGCCTCGTCACGAATTCATAGAGCTTGCCTGATAGGGCATTGGCTACCGTGGCGTTCGCGGCCACGGACTGACGATCAGTGTTTCTTGGCAAAGCGTCCTCCCCTTTTCATTTTGACCCGATGAGTAAAGCTTATCGTCTTGCGAGCGAAATGAGCAAACCCCGTGACGCGCCGCATCGAACGCCGGAGAGCCTTCGAGTTTAGGACGTTCATTCGGCGCCGGCGGTGACTCTTGCCGATCAGAGTGCCAGCGGCGTCATACAGCCATCCAGCGATCTCATAGCCGCCAGCGGCAAGCACTGCGATCTTCACAGCGCGCGCCACCATGGGACCTGCCCGACCAACTCGCGCCACTCCTCCCCCGCCCGTAGGGTATGGTACTCCAGCAGGAGGCAGACGCGCGGGTGGCAATGCGGGAGGCACTCTAGCAGGTGGAAGACTAGGAGGTCTTCGGGCAGGTAGCTGCCCGAGGCCCCAGTTAACAAGACTCCCCAACCCTCCGAGTATAATACTGCCAGCGGTATCACCAGTCGGACCGGTTATATCTGCAAATGGATCGTAAGTGCCCACAGGAAACCCCGTTTCTC
>JAUSGG010000261.1 GCA_030649165.1 Armatimonadota bacterium | reverse complement strand
ACAACGAGTTGTGTCTACGATAACATCAGCAGGCTGTGGAAGGTCACCTACCCCGGCCAATCGCAGACCGTGTTCGGCTACGACTGTGTCGGGAACCGTAACGACCAAGACTGGCAGACGAACGTTGTGGACGAGCTTACTTCCAGTCCGTATAATACCTACACCTATGATCCGCATTACGGCAACCTGGTTACCCGGAACTACAATGATGTGGACACCACTATCGAATACGACAACTACAACCTGCTCAAGACGATCACCTGGCCGAATGATAATGGGATGAACCAGTTCCTTTCCGACGCGGCGGGCAACAGGATACGGATGATAGGCAGCGACGGCGCGCCCACGTGGCATTTCATCTACGACACAACCGCCGGCATTCCGGCGGTCCTGGCGGAAACCGTCAGCAACGGCGCGTCCAAGCTCTACATCCGAACCCCCGACGGCCGCCTCATAGCCCAAGCCCACATCGTCTCCGGCGAGCCTGTGCTGGATCACTACTACCACTTCGATGGCCTTGGCAGCACAAAAGCCTTAACCGACTCCGACGGTGTAGTTTCTGACACATACACCTACGACGTGTGGGGCAACGCAACCCACACCGGCGAATCCCAGCAGCCCTATATGTTTGTTGGTCAGTTGGGCTACTACACGCACTACCAGGACCCGATGCTGAGTCCGTTCAGCGCCAACTCGGACAAATACGTCCTGCTCCAACTCGGCGTCCGCTACTACGCGCCGGAAATCGGGCGGTTTACGCAGAGGGATGGCTTACCTGTGGCCTCAGAGTCATCGTACGCCTACGTCGGCGATGAGATTACTGTTGCGACCGATCCGGACGGGCTATGGCCATGGGGCAGGAAGAAGCCAAAGCCTCCTCCCGACTGGGTCAAGCAGGCTGCGAAATGCACAGCTAAATGCGCGAAGGACAAGGATCCCACCAAGTGCTTCGTTAAATGTATGGGGCCAAGTTTTACGAATAGCGTTTGCGTGTCCCAGTTCTGCTATCTGTGGCCTGGTGACCCTCATTGCGGCTGGCCCTCAAAAAAGAATCCTAGTGGAAATGCCTGCCTCAACCCGTGCACCAAAACACTCATCAGGGCCTGCAACGATTGCTGCGAGATCAAACACGATTGCTGCCTACTGGTGGCGTATGGAGATAGTGTGAAGACATTAAAATGCGGTCGAGAATGGCTCAACTGTACTAACAAATGCCAGGATTATCAATGAGCAGGCTACGTGGCAGGTCTCTGATTACAGGCATTGTATTGGCCATCTTAGTAAGCATCGAGTTGCAGGGGAATGCGGCAACGACTCCTGTCTCGGCGCTGCCCTTTTCCTTATGGAAGACGGAAGCAGACAGGCTGTACCCGCGGCCTCAGGTCTTGCTCGACTACGAGAAGTCTCTCACCCTGTACGCTTGCGGAAACCAAGCACGAGCACTAGCTTTGGTCCGGGAAAAGGGGACGCATCCCTTTTTGGAGTACGACAACTACAACCTGCTCAAGAAGATCAACTGGCCGAATGGTAACGGAATGAACCAGTTCCTTTCCGACGCGGCGGGCAACAGGATACGCATGATAGGAAGCGACGGCGCGCCCATCCCCCTTTCGCGCCCTTCGATCCCTTAGCCCTTCTGCGGCTCAACGGCAATTGAGCGCCGCCACCCACCACAACCTCGGGAGCGCAGCGGGCCGCCTCCCCAAAACCCTAAAACCCTTAGAACCCTACCTGGTAATTGTACCGGTTGACAAGTAAGCCGGCCAATTCCGATAATAGGATAAGTCTATACATAATTCGCAGACGCAGCGTTGGCGAGCTCGCTCCATGGTGGCTGGCTTAATAGCGCGCTTCACCCTCAAAGCAACTATTAAGGCAAAGGAGTTCGAAGTGAGAAGACGACTGACTACGCTATGCGTGGCTCTGGTGCTTATGCTATGCGCGCCCAGAGTCGCTTTGTGCTACCTGCTCCCGTCCCCGATATTCCACAGTTCCCTGGACCTGTATCCGTACGGATCGGGCCGCGTAGGCGCGTTGACCGTCTATCAGGGCTACGCGTACTGCGTGACGGATGGGGAATACTGCAATTACTCGGCGGACGTGAGCGACCCCGACAACATGTTCTATGTGGACAGGTTCGGATACGACTACGGGCATTCCACCAAGCCGATCGTCTGGAATGACAGGCTCTACATAGCCCAGTGGTTCGCCTACCTCGACATCTTCGACATCACCACGCAGCCGGGATACTTCAACAGCATCGGCGATTGGCGGCCCTGGACGGCGGCGGCCTTCGGGATGGACGTCAGTAACAACAGGGCGTACATGCTGGAGTCGAATTACCCCGTCAGAGGTTTTCGTATCCTCGACGTCTCCAATCCGGCCAACATCCGGACGGTGGGGACTATGACGCCGGACAGCACGAATGTGGGCGGGATCGCCGTGCGCGGAAGCTACGCTTACATCTGTGACGGGGAAGCCCTCAAGATCGTGAACATCTCCAACGAAACCAGTCCCTACACGATGTGGAATCAGGGCTTCGGCTACCTGCTCGCCGATATCGAGATACGGGACCAGTACGCTTATATAACGAGTTCCGCGCAGGAGGGCGGCTTTTCCGTTTGGGACTTGTCGGACCAGCTCAACCCGGTCCAGGTCGGACATGTCGACGGAGCGAATGGGGATATCGACCTGCTTGGCAACTACGCCTTCTGCGCGGGAGGCAGCGGCTTGCTCGCCTGCGTGAATATCATGAGCCCGAGCGGTCCGTATGTCGCGTATAAATTCAACGTGGATCCGGATCACACGGATGCCGCCAATGCCTGGGAGAGTTCCGTGGCCGGCGACGGCAAGTTCATCTATGTGGGAACGGACGAGTTGTACTGGGGCGGCCCCGGTGACAACTACTATAAGGGCAAGATCTACTCCTACGAGGTCATGAGTGAGGACCCGGATAATGTCGGGCCGGCGAACTGGAGCGATTTCAGCCTGAACGAAGCCCCGTTTGACACGCAATACGAGGGAGACGATCTTCCCACCTGGACAACGCCGCGATGGACTCTCTTCGAGGGAACGGAGTCTATCGCAACCGCGAGCAACGGAATACTCCGCATCAACGACACCGGGGCAAGTGACGTAAAGTGGACGCGCAATTGGGACGCGACTAGCGCCAGAGGAACAACGATCCTGTTCAGAGCCAAGTGCGATTCGTACAATTACGGCTCATCGGCGGCAAATCTGAACAATATATTCTTCGAAGACGGGAGATATCAGGAGCAGTTTGCGGTCTATTCCAACAAGTTCCGGGCCAATAGGGCGCAGTTGGAGTTTCCGGTAAGCGGAAACCAGTGGCATACTTACAGAATTTCGACTCAGGGCTCTCAGTTCAAAGTATACATAGACGAGGCCCCAAGCCCGGTTATGACCGGGAATTTCACGTACACCAGCAAGCGCGCCAGGATAATGTTCGGAAGCGGGCCTCAGTCGGGAGGCGTCACGACGGCAACCCAGGACATTTCTTTCGACATCCTGCAGTGCTACTCGAACGGCGTCTACGGCCCCAGCGCGGCGACTCCCGACACTACCCCCGACATCAGCGTGACGACGGCCGATGTTGCCGGAGCCGGCAGCTTGAGCGGCATCGATCCTTTCAGCGCCAGTGTCTACTGGTCTACCGATGGAGGAGTCACCTGGAACGCCGGAGGCTGGGACGCGCAGTACGAGGGCAACGCGCTGCCCGCGTCTTCGAGCCCAGTCTGGACCCTTGTCGAAGGAACCGAGGCATATTCCTCCGTCAACTCCGGCGTTCTAAGGATCAACGACAACAGTATCGACGGCGGGTCGAAGAGCAAGTGGTACAGAAACTGGGGGATGGCGCGGACCACCGGAGCTACGTTGATACTGAGGGCCAAATGCGACTCCGTCGGCGCCCAATCCGCGTGGATATCGAACATCTTTATCGAGGACGGGCAAAAGGGCGAACGCTTTTACATCAAGCCGGACCAGTTGGTCGCCCTCACCTCCGGGCAGACGTATAGCCTGCCCGACACGGGTCAATACCACATCTATCGGTTTACCACTAAGAACGGAGCGTATACGGTCTATCTCGACGAAAACACGACGCCCATTATGTCCGGCGCTTTGCCCGTCACGACGAGCAATAACAGGGTTACCTTCGGCGGCGGCGAAAGTCCCGCGATGCAGGACATCTACTACGATTATGTTTACTACACGATAAGAGGCGACTTGCCGCCCGGCGGCAGCACGGTCCCGGTGACCTGTACCGGCAGCCCCGGAGGTTACAAGGGTGTCATAACGGCGTACGGATTACCTTTCAACCAGTACTCTCAAACTCTGAACAAGATCAAGTTCTCGCTGAGAGATATGAACGGGGTTCAGGCATACAGCCCAATCTACAATGTTCGGATCATTCAGGATTTGGGAGCTCCGGGAAACGTCACCAATCTCTCGGCCGCCGTCGGCCCCAGTTCCGTCATACTGTCGTGGCACAACCCGGCGGACACTGACTTCACCGGCACGCTGATCCGGTACAAGACTACGGGCTATCCAACCGGGCCGGACGACGGAACGCTCGTCGTCGACAAAGCCAATTCGCCGGACACGAACGACAGCTTCGTTCACAGCGTCTCGACGAATGGCGTCACTTACTACTATAAAGCCTACGCCCACGACGCCACGCCGAACTATGCGAGCGGAGCTGCCGTTAAGGCCGGAACACCGACGCTGAATGTAAGGGTGGCCGGCGCTTCCACGATAGCCGTGGACGGCAACCCCGCCGATTGGAATTTGTCCGAATTCGTCACGAAATCGAGAGGCGGACAGGCGGAGACTGGAGAGATTGCGCTCGTCGGGTTCGACGGCGCCACGCTGTATTACGGAGGTTATTGGACGGGAGCGACTCTGCCGACGAACGCGGCGGACCATACGGCCAAAGTGTACAGCAGGCACAACGCGGAGTATCAGTATTTCCTCGTCAGATGCGACGATAACGATATCCGGACATCCAATCCCGTCAGTTCCAACTGGGCGAACGATTGCGTCGAGTTCTACATCGACCCAGGTCACGATCATGGCTCAAGCCCGATGAGCAGTTCGACGTCCGATATCCAGCTCGTCATCGATGCTGCCGGTCAGAAGAACGTCTACATGACGACAAGCGGCTACGCGACGCAGGTCCTGAACGGCGTCACGAGCGCCGCGTCCTCCGACGCAAGCGGGTATTGGATAGAGGTAAGCATACGCAAAACAGAGCTCAATCCCGACATGCCCGCCGCCGGGACCTTCGGCGTCGAACTCTGCTTCAGAGATAACGACAGCCCCGACGCCACCTATTTCTACGGCAACCCCAGCGTGTCCACGATGTACGGCTGGAGCGACACGGTAAGCGGCGGGAGTTTCCCGGCAAAGATTCCCGACAGATGGGGCCACGCCGCTGTTCCGAACCTCGTCCCGTTGGCGCCGATCGTCACGGACGAGGGCGTCTATACCGGTTCGCTGAATGAACTCGCCTGCTCCTGGGAGGCCGGCGATACGGGGACCACGGAGTATAAGTACGCTATCGGAACGAGTCCGGGAGCGGCGGACGTCGCGGGATGGACAACGGTGGGATCGGTCTCCGGAGTGACGAGGACCGGGCTCGCGCTCGCCGAGAACAGCGCCTATTACTTCTCGGTTCAGGCCGGCAACGGTTATGGCTACTGGAGTTCCCCGGCCTACTCCGACGGAATAACAACGGCTGCCGGAGCAGGTATACAGGAAGCCAAAGCGCTCGCCGATGACGCAATACGGTCGATCAGAGGCAAGATCGTCACGGCGAGTTTCGGCGACAGCTTCTACATTCAGGAGCCCGGCAGTTACTATGGCATACTGGCGCTTTCAACGAAGCCCGTGGCTCCCGGAAACCTGGTGGACATCGCCGGCGCTATGAAGGGGACCGGAACGGAAAGATTTGTGGACTGCGGCGGCAACGCGGTCACCGTCACCGCGCCCGGTCCCGGAGTTCCTGACCCGATCGCGCTGGCTAACTCCTCACTGGGAGGAACGGCCCTCAATCCCAACACTCCCGGTGTTCTCACAGGGCTGGGGCCCAACAACATAGGCTCTCTAGTGACTATATTCGGCTGGGTGACGGCCACGGGGACCGGTTTCTTCTACCTCGACGACGGAAGCGCCGTGACCGATCCCAGGATGGACCCCGCTACCGGACAGCCGTACGTGGGCGTGAAGGTGATGGCCGGCGCCGTCAGCGCAAACACCGGCGAGTACTGGACCGTGACGGGGATTTCGACGCTGCAGGTCGACGGTTCGAATCTGATACGCGCCGTGATCGCCAGATCGGCGAGCAAACTGTGACCTTGGGCCTGGTTCTTGGTTGATGGTTGTTGGACACCGCGCGTTTTGAACCGCTGAAACGCTGAAGCGGATGATCTCGCTGAATCGCCCGCGCCGGCATAAGGACAGAGTGTTTAGTGATTCGTGGTTAGTGGTTCGTGGCCATATCGGGCCTTGATCGGGCGTCATTGCAAGCAACGCCCGACCGAGCTGCCGTGGGACTTGACACTGTTTACCGTTCACTGTTCACTGGTCACTTTACCAACGGTTTCCGCGCGGTTTTGCGCTGTTTCGCGGCGGTTTCGCATCAGGACTGAGCTATTCCGCGCACGTTTCAGCACGTTTCCGCGCGTTTTACTGTCGTTTTACGTGCGTTTTCAAATACCGCGCTTCCGGTCGTCGCTCAGTCGCGAGTGTCGCCATTTTGATGACCGTCGGATTTTGGGCATTTTGGCGCCGCCAGCGCCGGTTCTCCCCTTCCACGCTCGTGGCGCATCCAAAACCGCCCTTTTTTCTCTCCCATGTACATGCCCAGCCAGAGGGCAAATGCGCATCAGTACCTTTGTTAACGGGAGCTTAAGTCTTCATGGTATTTTGGCGAACTGTCGTTCGCATTTGGCCTGTGGGGATCAACGAGGAAAGGGGAAAGTCGGGAAAGCTGGAAACAGAATCTGCTAACCGCAGATGTACGCAGATTAACACAGATGGGATAGCTTTCAGCTATCAGCCCCCGACCTCGGCACGAAAGTACAAAGACAGACTGATAGGGATTTGACGAGGAAAAGGGAAAGTCGGGAAAGCTGGAAACGGAATTCTTCTATCACGAAAGCACAAAATTGCTCTTAACCACAGATGCGCACAGATGGACACCGATGGGATAGCTATTGGCTATCAGCTTTCGGCGGTCAGCCAAAGGCGTTGAAACCGGCGATGAATGCGGATACAGGCATCGGCTGTTGGTTGCCGGACATCGCCTGATTCTCATATCACGAAAGCACGAAAAAAAAGGCGGATCGGACGAATAGGACAGACAGGACGGATAGGGCGCGCCAACAGACAACTGTCAACCGCCAACCGTAAACCGACAACCGATCTTCGACTCAGCTATTATTGCTTGACCGCTTGGCGGCCAGGGTTTAAGATATTTGAGGATTGGACAATATCAACTAGGTCCCTGAAAGGGAAAGGAGTGGTCACGTGAGCAGTAAAGTTATAGATGTTCTGAATAAGGCCCGCGAGAGAGAGTTACACGCTATTCTACAGTACATGGTCGAACACTACGAACTCGATAACGTTGGGTACGACAAGCTTGGCAGTCGCGTAAAAGAGATCGCGATTGTGGAGATGAACCACGCCGAGGAACTCGGCGAGAGGATTCTGTTTCTCGACGGTTCCCCGGTCACGAAACCCAGCGCGGACGTAAAGAAGAATTTGAGCATAGCCGACCTGGTCAAGTACAACATCGAGCTCGAGGCCGGCGCGATCGAAATGTACAACGAGGCGGCCGCCGTGTGCGTCGCCGAGGGCGATAACGTCTCCAAGACGCTCTTCGAGAAACTGCTCGACGCTGAAGACGATCACCTGGATGAGTTCCAGAAGATTCTGGACCACATTCAGAAACTCGGTGACGTGTATATCTCCACATTGATCGGCTAGCATCAGCCTCAGTTTGAACGCCTTGGCCCAAATGGGTATAGAAAGGCGTGCAACGCAGGAGTAGCGCCGATCGGTTGGCGGCGGAAGGTGAGGCCGCGCGCGGCCTCACCGAAGAATCCGCCCGATGGCGCAAAATCATCCTAGACAACTTCACGGACACGGTGTTCCTCGCTGACACCGCGTTCCGACTTTTGTACGTCAACCCCTACGGCGCCGAAACCATCGGCTACAGCCAGGAAGAGCTTCTGAGTGGACCGACCGGCAGAGACGCCCTCGATCTGTACATGCTCAAGGAAGACCACGTCGGATTCCTTCGAGCTTGGGAGAAAGCCCTGGCCGGCGAGTCCGGCCGCGAGCAAGTCCGCGCAGTCCGCAAGGACGGCAAGATAACCTGGCTGTCCGTTCTGTTGACTCCCGTGAAAGACGAAAGCGGCGCTGTAGTGGCGGTGCAGGGTTCCGTTCGCGACATTGCCGAGCAAAAGGCCGTGGAGACGACCCGCGACCAGCTCGCACAGTACCTGTCCGATATCCTGGAAAGCAGCTATGACGGCGTTGTCGCCTACGACAAGGACCTCCACATAACGGTCTGGAACCGAGCCTTTGAACTGATAACCGGTCTACCGAGGCAGGAAGCGCTGTGCAAACCGATCGACCAGGCGCTTCCTTTTCTTTCGGAAATCGGGGCTGAGACAACAATGAGGGCGGCTTTGGAGGCCCCCGTGGCTCTGACCCAGGACTTGAGATATCACATCCCGCGGACGGGAAAAGAAGGGAGCCTCCAGGCATCCTGCTTTCCTTTGAAGGAGCCGTCCGGCGAGGCGATCGGTGGAGTCTGCATATTCCGTGATACGACCGAACAGACGAAGGCATCGGAAGCCCTGCGCGAGAGCGAGGAACGCTACCGGCGCATATTCGACTACGCGGTGGACGGCATTTGCATAGTCAGCCTGACCGGGACAATTCTGGACGTCAATCCTGCTTTTTGCGAAATGCTGAACTATACGCGTGATGAACTCGTGGGGGGAACGGCGTTCGACCTTACCGTTCCAGAGGATTGGGAGCGAGTCAGTGAGCATCTGCGTCTGATCTCGGAAAGCCGCGGCGTGGCGTTCGAGTGCGTAGAACTGCGAAAGGACGGCAGCCTTGTCCCCATCGAGGCGCGGGGGATTCCATTCATCTTTGGCGGCCAGCCTGCCATGCTGGCGATCATTCGTGACATATCGGAGCGCAAGAAGGTGGAGGACGCGCTCGCCGCGTCGGAAGTCAGATACCGCGAGTTTGTCGAGGATATTTCCGACTGGGTCTGGGAAGTAGACCTGGAGGCGCGTTATACATACGCCAGTCCGGTAGTTGAGAGAATACTTGGTTACAGGCCCGAGGACGTGCTTGGCCGCAGCGCGTTTGAGTTCATTATCGAAGAGGACCGCGAACGGTGCCGGGCAGTATTCGAGCAAGCCATATCCAGGAGGGAAGAGTTCCACGGGCTTCTCAACCGTAACAGGCGCAAGGACGGCTCGATTCTGCATTTGGAGACCAGCGGCAGTCCGGTTTGCGACAACGCCGGCCGCCTGATCGGATACCGCGGCGTTGATAGAGACATTACGGACCGGGTGACTGCCGAAGAGGAGAAGAGGCATTTCTACCGGACTGCCATTTCAGCGTTCACCGGAGGAAAGCTGGACATCATAACGCCGGAGGAGGCCGAAGCGCTTTCCAAGCCCGCGGATTTGGCTTTATCGATGAGGACTCCGGAAGAAGCCGTCACGGCCAGGCGCGCAGTACGCAGTCTTCTGGAGGAGCACGGCCTGTCGGGAGAACCCCTGGAATCCTTCATCGTCGCCGCCGGAGAGGCGATAAACAACGCGATAAAGCACGCGGGCAATGGCGAGGTCTTCGCCGGAACGCGGGACAAGACCGTGTGGGTATCTGTAGCCGACAATGGGCCGGGCATAGAGACTTTCATGCTCCCGCGCGTGGCCCTGGAGAAGGGCTATACAACAAAGCCATCCCTTGGGCTTGGATATTCGATCATGCTCGACGCAGCCGACAAGGTGGCCCTATACCCCGGTCCTGACGGGGTTCACGTCATCCTCGAAAAGAACCTCAAACCGGAGAGGCCCGGACCGTCCCCGCTGGAGATGCTGCCGGATACGTGGTAGTTCTCACTACAGCGCAATCGCCTTTCCCGTCGCCGCCGATTCGTAAGCCCCGAACACGAGCCGCATCGTCTTCAGGTTGTCTTCACCCGAAGTTTCCGCCGGTTCTCCGGTTCGCAGCGAATGCAGAAGGTCGGCATTGCAGGGAACGATGCTGGAATGGACCAGGTCGTACGAGGGATCGGCCCAGTGGTAATGCGGCGGGGGATGCCGCTCCGCGCGCGTGCCGTTCCTATCCGTAATCTTGATCCAATAATCGGGGCCAAGCTCGACCGAGCCATCTTCACACTCGACGAACACGTACGTCTCAGGGAAACGGTCGTGCTCCACCCGGCCGGCGTAGCTCAAAGCGCAAGTGACGGTGACGTCGTCGCCCATCTCCATCATCACGGTCGCGACGTCCTCGCCCCTTATCCCCGGATTCACGCGATTCGCCTGGCAGTACAGCCGGCGCGCGTCGCCGAAGAGGAATCGCGCGGTGTCGAGAATGTGGCTTCCCATATCCGTCAGGATGAACTGCTCAAGATTCCTCAGGCCGGGTTGGTTCTCGAAGACCGGAAAGCTGTTGGCGTACAGGATATGCGCTCGAAACGGCTTGCCGGCGCCGCTCTCCAGCAGGGCCTTCTTGAGCTGTCTGATGGGATGCTGCCAGCGCCAGTTCTCGTGGACCATGAATGGGACGCCCGCGTCCCGGCAGACTTTGACCATTCTCTCCGCTGTCACCAGGTCCGGCGCCATCGGCTTCTGGCAAATGGCCGGAACTCCGTGCCGGGCCGCAAGTTCTACGAAGTGACTGTGTGTGTTCACGTCGGTGATGATGTCCACGAAATCGAGCTTCTCCGCGGCAAGCAGCGCTTCCGCGACGTCGTATACGGCGGACGCTCCGAACTCCGCCGCCAGCGATTCCGCCTTGCCGCGGGTGCGGTTGTAGAGGGCGACCAGTTCCACCCCGCCCACCTCTCGCCAGGCGGCAAGTTGAAATCGGGCCCAAAAGCCGCACCCAAGCGCGGCGAATCGTAGCTTACGCATGACTGGTTCCTTGCAAGAGTTTACGAATGCAGAGAACTTTCACCCTCACCCTAACCTGGATTATGCCCCGTGTCGGGATTTCCGGGTTGGGACCGGAAGTTGTCCGCAATAGCATGCGTATGCCGCCCAACCCTCAAATCCCGAAACAACGGCCCACCTGGATTATTCACGATGTGCCTGTATTGATGGCAGTGCGCAGACACGTCATTCTTCACTTCGCTCCTAAGGAAGCGCCCCGTTTCGGGATTTCCGGGTTGGGACCGGAAGTTGTCCGCTATAGCATGCGTATGCCGCCCAACCCTCAAATCCCGAAACAACGGGAGTATCCGTAAGTTCTGTTTCGGGCGTCATTGCAAATAACGCCCGATCGAGCAGGGTTCACTTAACAGGTGACGTTAAAGCGTCACGCTGTCCATCGGAAAGCAAGCTGAAGCAAGCGATGGAGCTAAAGTGGTAACAGTTCAGGAATGGTGAGCGCTTTGCAGAGAGGTCGTGATTCTGAGCGGAGCGAAGAATCTAATCTGTTACGTGTGTAGATCCTTCGCTCCGCTCAGGATGACACCGTGGTCACCGGAGCAAGAATAGTACTAATCACCCTGAACTCTTACCTAAAGTAAACGGCATTGCGGCTAATCCTGGCTCGGCTGATCTGTCCCCCCGAGTTCCGACAGCCGGCGGAGCATTTGTCGGATGTCGAACGCTCCCCTGACGGTGACATACAACGTGATACTGGAATACCAGATTACGCAGGCTGCCGTCAGAATCCACCACAGCAATATCCACTTATCCATTGAACGCCACCACTTTCTTCCCAGGAGGTTTCAGCAGGGAGCCGACGATCATCGCCAGGGCCGCGAGGCCAAACGCCGCCATTCCCGCATAGTAGCCGACCACCGGTTTGGTCCAGAATGTCGCGGGATCCGCCCCCGTCTTCAGCACAAGAAACGTCAACGGTATTGCCGCGCCCAGGATTATCGCTCCCGCCGCGCCCCAGCTATTGGCCCGCCGCCAATAGCAGCAGGCTATCAGCATCACGGACATGCTGGACAGGTAAATCGTGGCTGTGATCATAAGATAGTCCCACAGGCTGCCCTTGAGTTCGTACCACAGCCCGAAAATCAGCAGAAAAACCCCGATCCCAGCCACGATCAGTCTGTTGATCATCAGCCCCTTGCGCTCCGACCACGGCCTGCGGCGGCGGAACGGAGCAAGTATGTCATTGTAAATCACGCTTGCCCAGGTCAGCATATAGGATGAGTCGGTCGACATGTCAGCGGCCAGCATCGCCGCCACCAACAGCCCCATCAATCCTGCCGGCACGAACGTACTGAGGAACACAGGCATTGCCAGTATCGTGTTCTTGGGGTCCACCGCGCCCGCCGACAGCGTTGCAAGGGCGGCTATTCCCCAGATGCCCGGTATCAGGAATCGGGCCACGAAGAAAAAGCTGGTCGCCGTGTATATCCGCTGCCCCGTCTTGCTGTTCTTCGCAGCCAGGACGCGCGCGACAGTCGTCTGCCAGGTAAGCACAACCGCGAAGTTCATGATCGCGTTGGAGACAACGAACTGCCAGCCCATGTCCTTGCCGACGAACGGGTTGAACCCGCCCGCGCCGTAGTGCGTTTGCACCGTGTTCACGAGCGTCGTCCAGCCAATGCTCACCAGGATTAGAATCGTCACGACTATCAGCCCGACGCTCATCACGACAAACTGCAGGTAGTCGGTAACCAAAACGGAGAGCATCCCGCCAAGTATTGTGTAAACCGCGACTCCGAGCAGAAGGGCGGTCATCACCCATTCCAGGGAATGCGGGTTCATGCCAGTGCAGTAGACCAGAAACTCGCCGCCTTTGCGAAGAAAGACCCCCATGTTCAACAGACCGCCCAGGACGATCACGACACCGCCCATCCATCGGATCTTCGAACCGAACCTCTCTTGGAAGAACTCCGGGATCGTCATTACTCCCCTGTCGCGGAGCGGCTTGATGCAGAAGCCGGTCAACCCGACTATCAGCATAGGAACGGCCATGCAGATGCCGGGTATTGCGCCGGAGAACCCTTTGTCATAGCCGTTTTGCGCCGTATACATGCAAGTCACGACGCCGAACTCGGTCGCGGCAAGCGACGCGATTCCGAGGTACACATTCATCTCTCGCCCGGCCACGATGAAATGCTCCACCTTGCCGACGTACTTGCGCACCAGAATGCCCGCGACCATCGTCGCCGCGAGATAGACGCCTATTATCGCGCCGTCATACCAGGTCAAATGACCAATCACTGCAAAACCCCTCCCGCTCCCTACCGACTAAACAGGCCGAACACCGCGGCGGCAGATCCGCCGAGCGTCCACGCAAGCTCCTCTTCCGTCAATCCAATACTGCGATACTTGGCCAGCTCAGTTGCGGCGTTGTCCGCGTGGTCCGAACCCATCATAACACGGTTGGCGCCGAATTTCCTGACCCATGACCTGATCGCGAAGCCGCCGACCCAACTGGGTTCGAGATACACGTTCGGGCAGGCCTCCGCCAACTGCGCCGCCTCCCCCGCGAAGATCATCATCCCGGCGTGGGCCAATACTACCTTCAGATTCGGATGCTCCTCCACGGCAGGACGCATCAGCGAAGGCGCCGCCCACGGAATCCCCGCCCCCGTGTGGACCATCAGAGGAACCCCCAGCTTCTCCGCTGTCTCGAAAACCCTTCGGCCGTGCTTTCCCGCCGGGTTAGTCGCATGCCCGAACGGGTGCAGCTTCAGGCCGACGAACCCCAGATCCTCGACGCAGTGCCGCGCCTCCGCCTCGAACTCGTCCCCCGGCAAATGGGGGTTGGGGCAGGCTATTCCGTAAAAGCGGCCCGGGTATCGGCGCGCGAGATCGGCGACGGCGTCGTGACGCCGCTTGACGCCGTCCAAATCGTGCACCGTCGGAGGCTGGACCAGCGTAACGTCGATTCCGTTCCGATCCTGGCCTTCGATAAGCTCGCGCTCGGGGAAATCCACGTCGAAGATTTCGTCATAGCCCAAATGCGCGTGCGCATCTACGATCAACTTCGTTCCTCCGGATGGATCATCTCGCGAATCACATCTCGTATCCTATCAGGCTGGAACACCCTGCGCCAGTCCTGCTTGTAGATCATCTCGTTGCCCCACCGGATCGCCACCTTTGCAGCATCGGAGAACGGCGAGCCGGTCGCGCCAAAGGCGATCGCCAGCGCGATTTGCGCGTGGCCCATCATAAACGCCTCGGCCGCCTCCCTGGGAACGCCCGCATTGACGGCCTCTTCCATCGCGTCCCTCATGAGACACGCCGCTGAAGCGGCTACCACCTCGGCCATCGCGGGCTCGAGGACGGCCATTTGCTCGACCGTGATCCGGTGCGCCGTCTTGACCGGCCCGAACATCCGGCGGCACAAGCGCTCGGCGCTCGCAAACGCATCCTCGTTTCCCTGCATCAAAGCGATGACTATGTCCTGCGTTGCCGCGATCCCGCCGAAGAAATCCTTCCGCGCCTCCGGACTTGCCTGCTCGCCGAAAAGCGGCGGGTGGCATGGGTGGCAGACGACGTAGTTGAGATCTTCGCGCAAGGCGACTTCCCGGACCTCCGCGGCCGCGGGATCGAGAAGAATAACGGTCGCTCCGGAACGGGCAAGCGGGACAAGCTCGAGGCTGACCAAGCCGATCAGCGCGTCAGGCACGGCCAGCACGATTATGTCGGCTTCCGGCACGGCATCTTCCGAGGGTGTGATGGCCAAGCCCTTCGCGCGCAGCCTCGCGACGCCGGCCTCCGCCTTCTCGCAATAGAAGACCTCGTATTCTTCCTTAACCAGGTTGTCGGTGATCCGGCCGCCCATCTTCCCGCCGGCGCCGATTAACGCTATATGCTCAGACATCCATTTTGCATCCCCGTTTGGAAGGAGTTAGGAGTTAGGAGTTAGGAGGTAGAGGTTGGAAGTTGAATACCGAACTCGACCCCTCCCCAGCGCTCCCCTGAATGGGGAGGGGGCTACCCTCGACTCCTTCGACTCCTTCAATAGTCCGCAAGTATTCTACACTCTGCCTCGCCCAACTCTCTTCCTTCGCGATAGTGGCCTCCACCGTCTGCTCCGGCGGGGTCCACAGCTCCAGTATGGCGTTGGGGTCTTTTCCCGCCGCGGCCAGTTTGCGGAGCAGCGACGGGATGTCCAGCCTTCCCTGTCCCGCCGGTCTGCCTTCCACGGTAAACCCCATCTGATGCGGCGCTCTCTCGACCGCAAAATCCTTTATGTGCAGGTTCACCACAAGATGCGCCAGCGCGTCCACGACGACCTCCGGACGCTCCAGGGCGCCGAATGAGTTCACGGTGTCCAGGCATACGCCCGCGTTCGGACTGCCGATTTGCTCCACTATCTTCGCCAGCGTCCCGGCGGCAAACCGATCGTGGTTCTCGATGGCGAGCGTCACGCCGGACCGTTCGAACTCCGGCATAACTTCCTTCAGCAGCGCCGGAACATCGTCCGCCGCCGGCTTTTCATCAGCCGTGTCGATTACCACTCGGACTATCGGCGACCCCAGAAACTTCGCCAGCCGCAGATAGCTCAAGAGATGTTCCGGCCGAATACCGCGAGTTCCGACCTCGATTCCTATTCCAAGCTCGCGCGCATGGCCACGGAAAGCATCGAGCTCCTCCGGCGTCAGCCTGTCAAGCGGCAGGTTCTCGCAGAACTGCGCCACGCTCACCCCAAGTGAAGCTGCCTTTTCGAGCAGGCCGACCGGATCCAGCGGAGTTGCGGGAGGATAGCCCGAAACGCCTACAGCCCAGGTGAAAGTGTATGAGCCAATGCCAAGCCGCATGCTGGTTTTCCGCAGAGCTGCCAAGGGTAAAGTAACTGTGTCTAAAATAATGGTCGGAGCGGGCGCTTGTCAACCAAGGTATGAGTTCGCGATTACAGCGTCCTTCTTCCTGCAATCCCAAACCCGTTCCGCAAGAAAGGAAGGGAACCAGCCATAATGTCCACCCCACTCACGAAAGAAAAGGGCTTTTCAGAAGGTCTGGAGAACATCGTCGCGACCACCTCCGCGATAACCTTCATCGACGGAGAAACAGGCGTCCTGGCTTACCGGGGGTATCTGATCGAGGAACTGGCTCAGAATGCCGAATTCGAGGAAGTGACGCATCTCCTTTGGCACGGCGCCCTTCCCACGAAGTCGGAATACGACGAACTGCGCCGCCGGCTCGCGGAGTCCCACGACCTTGCCCCGCGCGTGATACAGCACATCAGAAACCTGCCCAAGACCATGCATCCGATGGACGCGCTCCGCACCGCCATTTCGGTCATGTCGCACTACGACCCGGACGTGGAAGACAACTCGCCCGAAGCGAACGAGCGAAAGGCGATCCGATTGGTCGCCCAGACGCCAAGCCTCGTTGCCGCTTTCGACCGAATCCGAAACGGAAAAGAGCCCATTCCCGCCAATCCGAACCTGCGTATAGCGGCCAATCTGCTCTATATGCTCACCGGCGAAGAGCCCGACCCTGTCAGCGAGAAGGCGCTTGAGGTTTACCTCGTGCTTCTCGCCGATCACGAGTTCAACGCCTCCACGTTTGCGGCCAGGGTCACCGCCGCGACGCTTTCGGATATGCATTCCGCGGTCGTGAGCGGCATCAGCGCGCTCAAGGGTCCGCTGCACGGAGGGGCGAACGAGAAGACAATGGAGCTTCTTCTCAAGATCGGCGATCCCGCAAAAGCGCGGGCGACCGTGGAAGAAATGTTCGAGCGCAAAGAGAAGATAATGGGCATCGGCCACCGTGTCTACAAGGTCAGAGACCCCCGCACCGCGGAGCTGAAGAAGATGTCGAAGGCCATGTGCGACAAGATAGGCCGGCCCGGGCTCTACGAAATGTCCGACATAATCGAGCAGACCGTCTGGGAGTCGAAGAGACTTCTCGCGAACGTCGACTTCTACTCGGCCACCGTGCTCTACGCGCTGGGGCTGAGCATAGACATCTTCACGCCGCTGTTCGCCGTCAGCCGCATGTCCGGCTGGAGCGCGCATATAATGGAACAGCACGCGCACAACCGGCTCATCCGCCCGCGCTCGGAGTACATCGGCCCGGCTCCGGGCAGCAAGCGGTTCGTGCCGATGGATCAGAGATGAGAGGAGTTCTGAGCGCTGAGTGACCTCCCCCTAACCCCCTCCCACGGGGAGGGGGAACTTGCCCCCTCTTAACCCCCTCCCACAGGGAGGGGGAACTTGCCGCCCCCTCTCCTTTCCGGGGAGGGATGGGGAGGGGTTTGCGCCAAACGGGAGGCGTCCCGGACCGGGTCCTGCGCCCTCAGGCCTGGCTCCGAGACGCCTCCTGACGTCAGGACTGAGCGCTGAGCGCCGAATGCTGAGTTCCAAGCGCTGAGGTATCAGGTCTGAACGCCTCTTCGCCCGGAATCCGGTCTATGAAATCCGTGTTTATCCGCGGATATCGGCGTTCATCCGCGTTCTTCTCTGAACCCCAGCTTTCTCTTGCATTACGACCTGCCACGGAATACAATCACCTTAATGGCAAGCGATCGACAAACAGGCAAACGTATCTATACCATCGGCCACAGTAACCACACTCCGGAAGAGATGATCGCCCTCCTTCGGCGGCACGGCGTAACGACCGTGGTCGACGTGCGCAGCGCGCCGTACAGCAAATGGGCTTCGCAGTTCAACAAGGGCGAGCTTGGCTTCGCGCTTTCCGGCGCGGGCATTGGTTACCGCTACTCCGGCAAGGAATTGGGCGGAATGCCCGAGAGTGAGGATCTGCACACCGCCGGCAAACCCGACTACGACAAGATCGCCGCCCAACCGGAGTTCGATCGGGAGCTGAGAGACGTGGTCAACTCCGCGGGCGAAGCCGACACCTGCCTGCTTTGCAGTGAGGGTGACCCGATGCTCTGCCATCGGGAACGGCTGCTCGCGCGGGTCCTTCGGTCGTGGGGCGTCGATGTCGCGCACATACTCCCCGACGGCGAGCTGCAGCGCCAGGAACAGGGGAGCTTGTTTTGAAGCTCTACACCATAGGTCACACGAAGAAGAACCTGAGGCGGTTTGTCGAGCTGATGCGCGATGCAGGAGTCGACGCGGTAGTCGATATCCGGCTGAAGAACAGCTCTCAGCTTGCCGGGTACTCCAAGGGCGATGACCTGGCTTTCGTCCTGGAAGAGCTTCTCGGCATCAAGTACCTGCACGTGCTCGATCTCGCGCCGACAGAGGAGCTGCTGGAACAGTATCGCAAGGACAAGGACTGGCGCAACTATCATGCCGCGTTCGCCGAGCTTATGCGGGACAGGGGCGCTATCGCCGCGGCGTGGAAGACGCTGTCGGCTTTCAAGTGTCCCTGTCTTCTTTGCGCGGAGGACGATCCCCAACAGTGCCACCGCCGCGTTGTAGCAGAGCTGCTGGCGGCCGATCATCCCGACACGGAGGTGATCCATCTGCGGTGAAAGATCAGATCGTCGTGCTGGCGGTCACGAAAATGCTCAGCGGAATGTGCCTCGGCGGCATTTCGCTGACATCAGGCGAGTGGATCAGGCCCGTCAAGCAGTTTGGGACGATACTTCCGGGCGATCTGACATACCCGGATGGCGGTCACATCAGGCCCTTCGATGTTGTCGAACTGTCGCTCAGCAAGCGCGCGCCGAAGCCTCCGCACGTCGAGGATTGGGTGTGCGACTTCGTGAGAACGAGGCCGGTTCTGATCGGACGCCTGGACGCGCGGGAGCAAGAGGAATTCCTGAAGAAGAACGCCGAGCCGGACGGACTGGCGCGGATGGACAAAGGCGAGCGCTCATTGTGTCTTCTGGACGCTCAAGAGCCTCAAGCTTTGTTTTCCCTGGACAAGTACTCCGGTAAGTACGACGCCCGGCTGCACTTTCCCGGTCTTGGCGAGCGCGCGGCGCCGGTGACCGATGTCAAATGGCGGGCCCTCGGGCGGCGACTGACGGCGGACGCGGAGCGCGTGCGCATGGACTGCGGACAACTGATGGATTTGACCGGGGCTCGGCTGGTCTATCCGGCCCTGGGCCTGAGCCGCATGTACGAAGGCAAGTTCTGGCGGCTGATCGTCGGTGTCCACTGCCTGCCCGATTACGAGGCGGAGATCGACTATGGGAACCTCTGATGAGCCGGTTTAGCGACTTCATACGATCTGTCGCATCGTCCGCGGCCGAGCCCGCGGAAGGCGCCGGGCAGTTGCCTGCCGCCCCAAATGCTCCGACCGATCCTCCGCGAAATCCGGCTCTGGAAGAGCAGCTCAAGAGCTTCTTCGGATACGAGGGGTTCCGGCCCGGCCAGCAGGCCGTAATCGAATCGGTCATGCTCGGTCAGAGTGTTTTCGCCATAATGCCTACGGGCGCGGGGAAATCCCTCTGCTACCAGCTTCCGGCTCTTCTGATGGAGAAAACCACGTTCGTGGTTTCCCCCTTGATCGCCTTGATGAGGGACCAGGTCGACGGCCTGCCCGAAGCGGTCCAGAAACACGCGACAGTACTGAACAGCTCTCTGGAAAGCGACGAGTTGGAGCGCCGGCTGGCCGGAGTACGGTCCGGCCAATATAAGCTGGTGTACGCCGCCCCGGAACGGTTGAGGCAAATGCCGTTCCTCCACGCTCTGCGCGCCGCGGGAGTCTCCGCTTTCGTGATAGACGAGGCCCACTGCATCAGCGCGTGGGGGCACGATTTCCGGCCCGACTACCTCTTCATCGGTAATGCGCTGGATTTCCTGGGAAAACCGCCGGTCCTGGCGATGACCGCCACCGCGACCACAGAGGTTCAACGCGAGGTCGCGACTTATCTGGGCCGCCAGCTTCGCACCGCCAACTTCGGCACGTTCCGACCCAATCTCCGGCTTGAGTCGCGCGTCCTCAAGAACAACGAGGAGAAGATGCGGGAGCTGGTCCGGCTCTGTCAGGAGGCTGGCGGCACGGGCATCGTCTACGTCTCGTCTCGCCGGCACGCGGAGCAGTTGGCTGGGCTTCTTCGGCGACATCGTGTTAGGGCCAGGCATTACCACGCGGGTATGGAATCGGAGGAGCGCAGCGCGGCGCAAGATGACTTCATGGACGATCGCTATCGGGTCATGGTGGCAACCGTCGCGTTCGGCATGGGCGTGGACAAATCGGACGTGCGTTTCGTGATACACTTCTCCCTTCCGCATTCCCTGGAGAACTACTATCAGGAGGCCGGCCGTGCGGGCCGCGACGGCAAGCTGTCGAGATGCGTTCTGCTCAGCACGCCCAGCGACAAGGGCAACCTGACCCGGTGGATGAAGAGTGAGCGCGTCAGTATTGCCAACCTGCGCGATACCTATCGGGCAATAGCCGAATCGGTCCCGACCGACGGCGCCGGCACGGTCCGCGACGATGATCTCCAACGCGAAACCCAGCTTGACGAGACGAGGGTGCGCGTCGCCATAAGCCTGCTCGAAAAGGCGGGCATGCTGTCGCGGCGACTCGACCTGCCGACGACCGTCACGATCAAGCCGCGAGACGCAGGCGCGGCGCAGAGCGACCCGCGGTTCGCCGAGTTCATGTCGGCGGCGCGCCTCCGCGTCAACCAGAGCCTGCCCGTCAACGCCGTCGAGCTGGCGAAGCGGGTGGGAATTCCCGCCGCGGAGATCGAGGGACTGCTGCTGCAGTGGCAGGACAGCGGTTGGCTGTACTATCGCGGATCGGGACGCGCCATGTTTCTCGAAAGACCCCGCGCCACGCGGGAAATGCGCGCGCTGCTCGACAGGCTGATCGCGCGTTACGAACAGGAGCAGATCGAGCGGATCGATGCGATGGCCTCCTACGCCCGTGGGCAAAACTGCCTGCACGGAACGATTGCACAGCATTTCGGCAACCGACCCATAGGCTCCTGCGGCGTATGCGACGTATGCGTCCCTGACCGCAAAGCTAGGAAAGCCGCTCCCGCTCCCACGCCGACCGCCCAGACACTGTCCAAGAGCGAGACGCGAATGGTCATTTTGAAAGCGGTCGCCTCGCTCCCGTATCCGTTGGGCCGGACGGGGATCACCAGGCTGCTCAAAGGCTCCATAGCCAGCTCAGTCAAGGGCGACCGGTCCCGCTACTTCGGCGCGCTCTCAGGCGAGACCAAATCCGAGGTCGAGACTGCCATAAGAGAGCTGCTGGACGCCGGCTACCTTAAACGAGAGGGGGATGAATATCCTTTGCTCTACTTGACGGAAAAGGGGACGGCAAAACTGAAGGCCGGATAACAGCGCCGGCCCTAGCCTCGCCCAGGCTGTATCCCGAAACCGTAGGAGATGACGATGGAAGACGACAACTTGAAGGAAATCGCCGCCCAGACCTGGGCGGATTTGCGCCACCTTGCCGCCGCGCTGTGGGCGCGAGGCGAGGTCCATCTGAGCAGCGCGAAGGCGTGGTTCAGAGAGAAGTTCGATGCGGAGGAACCTGAAACTCCGGAAACTCCGGAGCAGACGGCGGAGGAAGGTCAGGACGAGCTATTGCCGCGGGTGGGCGCATCCGGCACGGCCCGCCTCGCGCTCTTTCTGTCGCTCTGTTCCCTTGCCGCGCTCTGCTATTTCCACGTGCCTGTGGTACGAACGACGGTGGATGGCCTCATATCGCGGCTGCACCGTAATAAAACCGCTGAGAAAAAGACTGCAAGGCCCAAGAAATCGGAGCCCGAGTACGAGTTCAAGATACCGCAGGCAAGAGAAAACGCCATCAGAGCGACCATGATAGAGTGGCTCGGAAGGGTCGAACCGAACTCCGGCATGAGGCAGAGACTCGACGAACTGGACACGCTTCAGGAGGTAATCGGCCACAAAGTGAGCGAGTCGGAGGAATACCAGAGCGATTACTTCACTATGGAGATCAGCGCGGCCTGCATCGCGGGCAGGAAGGACAGGCCTTGCCTGGTCCTGTGTGTCGGCTATCCGGTCCCGACGGGGGATGGGTTCAGCTTCGCCCTGACCCGCCTGAACGGCGTGTACGAGATACAGGAGTTGAACGAGGACACGCGAGACGACAAGTACGACGGTCCTTGTCAGGGCGGTCTGGCCGATCTGACAGTTGCGGACATGGACGCGGACGGCGCGACGACCGAAGTAGTGGAGACGTGGAGACAGGGGAGCGGCGGTTTCCTCCACGTGTTTGTCCAGAAACTGGGTCCTGACGGCAAATGGAAACGGGTGATGGGCTTTCCGGGGGCCTACCAGGGCGACGCGATGGTGGTGGCTCGAAAAGGCAGGAGGACGCCGTCTTTGCTTGTCTTTCTGGGTCTCTCCGAAGAACACAACTGGGATAAGAAACCCTACCGCATATTCGAATACGAATGGACCGGCGACCGTCTCTCGCAGACCCACGAGTACGTGACGAATGAGAAGATCGACCCGCGGACTTTCACCGGGCCGGTCTCGCCATTTGGCCTGCCGTATAGCTGCGAAGTGAAACGAAAGGAATGGGCGGGAGACTCGATCGACTAGCGTTCGGTTTGGAGATTGGAAGTTAGAGGTTGGAAGTTAGACGGGTTCAACCCTCACCCCAACCCTCTCCCTCAAGGGAGAGGGAGTCCCTCGCCCTAGACTCGCCCGACTCCTTCGACTCCTTCGACTCCTTCGACTCTTCCGACTCTTCCGACTCTTCCGACTCTTCCGACTCTTCCGACTCTTCCGAAATTCCCCTTGACACTCTCCGATCCCCCTGGGTATAATGGGGCTGGCGGGTTTAAGGCGTAGCTAAATTTAGGCTGAGGCGTAGTTAAATCGGGGTGATTGCGGAGATGGACTGTACTTCCAGACCGGCGAGTAAGGTCAAAGCCGGAGTGCGGCGGATAGCTCTGGTCGGCAACCCCAATGTGGGCAAGAGCGCGGTATTTGGTCTTCTCACCGGCAAGTACGTGACCGTCAGCAACTATCCCGGCACTACCGTAGAAGTGACGCAGGGCAACTGCGCGTTGAACGGCCGGTCCTGCGTCATAATCGACACGCCCGGCGCGAACAGCCTCACTCCGATGTCCGAGGACGAGAAAGTCACCCGCGACATAGTTTTCCACGAACGCCCGGAGATGGTGGCCCAGGTCGCCGACGCCAAGAACCCGCGGCGGGCGCTCGTGATATCCAGCCAGCTTGCCGAATTGGACGTTCCCTTCGTTCTCGTGCTGAATATGGCTGATGAGGCGAGCTCCCGCGGCATCAAAACCAACACCAAGGCGCTGTCGGACCTGCTTGGGATTCCCGTCGTCAGCACCGTGGCGACGCAGCGCAAAGGGCTCGACCGCCTGATTCACGCGCTCGCGCAGCCTGGCTTCTCCGGTTTTCGGATTTCCTACGACAGCCAGATCGAGGCGGCGGTGTCGAAGGTGGAATCCCTACTGGGCGCGGTCGGACCGGGCAAGCGGGGAATAGCCATGATGCTGCTGGCGGGGGACGAGTCGCTCAACTTGTGGCTGCACGCGAATGTCTCCGAACATGCGATCCACGAGATCGAACTGGTCCGTCGCAAGCTGCAGGATCGCTATCAAGACCCGCTGAGCTACGTCATCAACCTGCAGCGGCTGCGCTGCCTGGACGATGTGCTGAACGGCATCGTCACCACGGACGAGACGGCCCATGGCCGCCGGCTGTCGGCCGCGCGCGCGCCGGTCTTCCACCCGATTTTCGCCATGATGATCATCGCCGGCGCTATCTATGGGCTGTGGGAAATATCGAACGTGGACCCGTTGTTCGCTGTGTTAGCTCTGCCTGTTCTGGTCCTGTTGCTTTATCTTTTCGGGCAATGGGGCGCTCATCCGGTCTACGGGGGGCCGATGATGCTCGCCGTGCTGTATCTGACCTGGCTGTTCGTCGGCAAATTCGGCGCCGGCACTATGGTCGATTGGCTGGAGAACGGGCTGTTCGGCCATTACCTGAACCCGTGGGCGACAAAAGCCGTCGCGCTGATACCCGTTCCGTTCGTGAGAGACCTTCTCGTGGGCGAGTACGGGATTATCACCATGGCGTTGACGTACGCGGTTGCCATTGTGCTGCCGATAGTCGGCGCGTTCTTCGTGACTTTCGGCGCGCTCGAAGACTCGGGCTACCTGCCGAGGCTGGCGATCATGGTCAACCGCATCTTCAAGGTGATGGGGCTTAACGGCAAGGCCGTGCTTCCGATGATCCTGGGCCTCGGCTGCGATACGATGGCCACGCTGACCTGCAGGATACTTGAGACCAAGCGGGACCGGGTGATAGTGACGCTGCTGCTGGCGCTGGGCGTGCCCTGTTCCGCGCAGCTCGGAGTCATACTTGGCATCCTGGGCCCAATGCCGTTCGCCGCGACGGGAATATGGATCGGCGTAGTCGTCGGGATCATCTTCATAGTCGGATATCTGGCCTCGAAAGTCATGCCGGGAACGGGGTCGGACTTCATCCTGGAGGTCCCTCCCGTGCGCTGGCCGCAGATGTCCAACATCCTGGTCAAGACGGCCGCGAGAGTCGAGTGGTACTTAAGGGAGGCCGTACCACTGTTCGTGCTGGGAACGCTGTTGCTGTTTACGCTCGAAAGGCTCGGGATGATGAGCGTCATCATAAAGGTCGCCGCGCCTGTCGTGCAGGGGTTCCTTGGATTGCCGGGGAAGACTACCGAGGCGTTCGTGATCGGCTTCTTGAGGAGAGACTACGGCGTCGCCGGGCTATACGCGCTGGTTCAGGCGGGCAAGCTGACGAACGTGCAGGTGGTTGTGAGCCTTGTGACGATCACGTTGTTCGTGCCGTGCATCGCCAACTTCTTCGTCGTCGTGAAAGAACGCGGCGTCGGAACGGCCATAGCCATGAGCGCGTTCATCTTTCCGTTTGCGTTTCTTATCGGGGGGCTGTTGAACCTGGCGCTGCACGCGTTGGGAATAAGGCTGTGAGTGATGAGTTCTGAGCGCTGAGTTTTTGACCTCCCCCTAACCCCCTCCCACAGGGAGGGGGGATTTGGTGGTACTATGAAGTGTCCTTTCTGCGGTCACCAATTCGATCAGGCGCGGGAGATGTGCTCGGGATGTCCGATGCACAGCCAGTGCAAGGCCGTCTGCTGCCCGAACTGTGGATATGAGCTGGAGCGCGAGTCGAAGCTGGCCGATTTGGTAAAGAAGCTGTTTCGCAGACCGGAGGATTCATCGGTTTAGGCGAGCGGAAGAGTCGAAGGAGTCGAAGGGAGCTGTGTCGAATGGAGCAAGTATCTGAGGAACGCATCGATGAGCTGCTCGAGCTGATCTGGATAATGCGGGAAGAGGGGAGAGATTCCGCGGAAGAGGCGCGCTCGGCTTACCCCGACGGCGACGACATCTCGGAGCTGCTGGACGCCGCTTCGGCGCAGGGCCTCATCTCCCACCACGACGGGCATGTTTCGCTCAAGCACGCGGGCTCTACCAGGGCGTCCGGCATCATAAGGCGCCACAGGCTGGCTGAAACCCTCCTGACCGAGATACTGGAGATGGACGAGTCACAGGCGGAATCAGAGGCTTGTCGATTCGAACACATCCTCAGCCAGGCCGCTACCGAGAGCGTATGCACGCTGCTCGGCCATCCGCCCGCCTGTCCTCACGGCAAAGCCATTCCCCGCGGCTCGTGCTGCGCGAAGTTCAAGAAGCACATGACGCCACTGGTTGTCCCACTCTCCGAACTGAACCCCGGGGAGGAGAGCAGGATCGTCTTCATCGCCCCCAAGTCGCACGCGCGCCTGGATCGACTCGGAGCGCTTGGCATCGTCGCCGGCAGCATTGTAAACCTGCACCAGAAACGCCCCGCCTATATTCTGCAAATCGGTGAAACCAACGTGGCGCTCGATCCGGATATCGGCGGAGAGATATTCGTAAAGCGGATCTAGTAGGAGTATGAAGCGGGGGTTCAGGGAAGAACGCAGATGAACGCCGATATCCGCCGATGTGAAGGGACAGGAAGAGCAGAGAAAAGCCGAGAAGGACAACCTCCTACCTTGCCTGTTGGGTTTCAGCTTGTCGTCGTATGTACACGTCCGCCAGCCGATCCTGTCAAAAGCTCACCACCCTGACTCAGACTGGCATCACGTAAGAGTTCAGGAATCGGGAGCAGATTTCACCCTTACCCCATTCGCTTCGCTCAGGGCAGGCTCTGGGCAGCTGCTTCAGCAGCGCTACACGCCCTCGCTCGGAATGACAAATATTGGGCGGCATTCATCAGATTAATTAAATTGGCGACTCTGCGTGCCTTTGTGGTGCGGTTGAGCGCGGTGCTATAATCAGTTAAGCCTCAACGTTCGCTGCACAACACAAGGAGTTCCGCGTTGGCTGCTCCCTCTTCTCCGATAAAGAACACGGTCACAGGTTACGCGCTCTACATGGGGCGCGAGGGGCATTACGCTTTCCTGCTACATCGTCTCACCGGCCTGGGCACGCTGCTCTTTCT
>JAUSGG010000253.1 GCA_030649165.1 Armatimonadota bacterium | reverse complement strand
CGCGTGGAATATGTTGATCGTTACGCCACGCTCCCGCTCCTCAGGAGCGCCGTCGATCTTGTCATAAGGCGTGAACTCAGCCTGGCCTTTCGTCGCCAACGCCGCCGTTATCGCCGCCGTTAACGTCGTCTTGCCATGGTCTACGTGACCTATAGTGCCAATGTTTACGTGCGGCTTAGTCCGCTCAAACCGCTGCTTTCCCATTTGCGTTGCCTCCAATGCAAGAGTAATGAAAAATGCTTTTTGCCCGGTTCCGGCATTTGAATGCCGAAACACCGCGACTTCTTCTAACTGCCGACCAATGCCCTGCCGGTCGATCTCACGACCAGTTCGTCGGCGAGCGTCTTGGGGAGCTCTTCATAATGTGAAGGCTCCATCGTGTACGACGCCCGTCCCTGGGTAAGGGAACGGATGGTCGTGGCGTAACCGAACATCTGAGCGAGCGGCACGTCCGCGCGAACTATCTGCGTTCCGCCCGGTCCCATTTCCATACCGCTGATCTGGCCTCTTCTCGAATTCAGATCAGCTATCACATCACCGAGGAAGTCCTCCGGTGTGATGACTTCGACTGCCATAATGGGCTCTTTCAGGATGGGATGCGCCTTCCGCAAGGCATCCCGCGCGGCCATCGAACCCGCTATCTTGAACGCGATCTCGGACGAGTCCACTTCGTGATAGGACCCGTCGATTACTGACACCCGCACGTCCACAACCGGATATCCGGCCAGTACGCCCGAGTCGAGAGCCTCGTGAACGCCCGCTTCGATCGCCGAGATGAACTCTTTGGGAATGACGCCGCCCACGATCTTACTGACGAATTCGACGCCCACGCCTACCGCAAGCGGTCCCATCTCGACCACGCAGTGGCCGTACTGCCCGCGGCCTCCGGTCTGCCGGACGTGGCGGCCCTCTCCCCTGGCTCTCTTGGTCACCGTCTCCCGGTATGCTACCTGCGGTCTACCGTGGTTAGCCCCGACCTTGAACTCTCGGAGCAGGCGGTCGATGATCACCTCAAGGTGAAGCTCCCCCATTCCGGAGATGATCGTCTGGCCGGTTTCTTCGTCCGTGTGAATTCTGAAAGTAGGATCCTCGCCCGAAAGCCGCGAAAGCGCGACGCCCAGCTTGTCCTGATCGGCCTTCGTCTTTGGCTCGATCGCCACAGAGATGACAGGCTCCGGAAACTGAATCGACTCGAGCACAATCGGATGCTTAACGTCGGAAAGAGTGTCGCCGGTGGTCGTGCCTTCGAGCCCTGCGGCGGCGGCGATGTCGCCGGCAAAGACCTCGTTCACTTCCTCCCTGCGGTTGGCGTGCATTCGAACGATCCTGTTTATGCGTTCACGCCGCGACTTGGAGGAGTTCAGGACGTACGATCCCCGCGACAACGTTCCGCTGTACACCCGGAAGTAGGTCAGTTTGCCAACGAACGGATCAGCCATTATCTTGAATGCCAGCGCGGCGAACGGCTCATTGTCTGAAGCTGAGCGGGTTTCCGGCTGGTTCTTGTCGGGATTGATGCCTTCTACGGGGGGAACATCGACTGGGGAGGGGAGGTAGTCCGCTACGGCGTCCATCAGAGGCTGGACACCCTTATTCTTGAAGGCCGCGCCGCAGAGCACGGGGACCATCGTATTGGCTATCGTCCCTCTGCGTATGGCGGCTTTGATCTCTTCGGATGTGATCTTCTGACCATGAACGTACTTGTCCATCAGGTGGTCGTCGGCCTCGGCAGCGGCTTCGACAAGCTTCTCCCTGTACTCGATGGCCTGGTCCTTGAGGTTCGCCGGGATATCGCCGACTTTCAGGTTTTCGCCGAGATCGTCGAGATACTTCACTGCCTTCATAGAAAGGAGGTCGATTATGCCCTCAAATGCGCCTTCGGCGCCTATCGGAATTTGCACGGGGACTGCGTTTGCTCCGAGCCTGTCCCTGATACGATCAACGACCTTGAAGAAGTCAGCCCCGACTCGGTCCATCTTGTTGACAAAGGCCAGCCTTGGGACGTTGTATTTGTTCGCCTGACGCCAGACTGTTTCAGACTGCGGCTGCACTCCCGCGACGGCGCAAAATATCTCGATAACGCCGTCCAGGACGCGCATCGAGCGCTCCACTTCCACGGTGAAGTCCACGTGCCCCGGGGTGTCGATGATGTTGATGCAGTGATCGCCCCACAGGCAGGTAGTCGCGGCGGAGGTAATAGTAATCCCCCGCTCCTGTTCCTGCTCCATCCAATCCATCGTGGCGGCCCCTTCGTGGACTTCGCCCATGCGATGAATCTTGCCGGAGTAGAACAGAATTCGCTCCGTGGTGGTTGTCTTCCCCGCATCGATATGCGCGGCCAACCCGATATTCCTGGTTTTGTCCAGCGGATATTCCCTAGGCATAATAATCTCGACCGACGGACATAAACAGGGTCCAGCGAAACGAGTCCGCTGAACCGTATTTCTCTTTATTCTGCTGTATTACCAGCGATAATGAGCGAACGCCTTGTTCGCTTCAGCCATCCTGTGGCTGTCTTCTCTTTTTTTGACCGACGCGCCCGTGTTGGACGCGGCGTCCATCAATTCTCCGGCGAGCTTTTCGACCATCGTCTTGCCTGCTCTGCGGCGGGCGTATCCGATGATCCAGCGAAGCGCCAAGGCCACGCGGCGGTCCGACGGAACTTCAATCGGGATCTGGTAGGTGGCTCCTCCGACGCGCCGGGGCTTGATCTCGACGGTCGGCATAACATTCCGTATCGCCTGCTCGAAAACTTCGATCCCCGGTTTCTTCGTGCGGTCCTCCATAAGGTCCAGAGCGCCGTACATAATTGTCTCGGCTTTGCTCTTCTTCCCGCACGTCAGAAGTCTGTTCGTGAAGCGCGCCAGCAGAACGCTGCCATAAACCGGATCAGGCGTTATATCTCGTTTTCTAGGCGGTCCCTTTCTGGGCATTGAGATTTCCTCCGCTGTTCCCTTGCTTCGGCATCGGCGCTGCGCTCTGATACCGAAGGATCAGAAAAAGTTCGCTACTTCGGCTTCTTTGCGCCGTACTTAGAGCGGCTGCTCTTGCGATCTTTGGCGCCGGCGGTGTCCAGTGCGCCGCGCACGACGTGATATCTGACACCGGGCAGGTCTTTGACTCTTCCTCCCCTGATGAGGACGACAGAGTGTTCCTGCAAGTTGTGACCTATTCCCGGTATGTATGCGGTGACTTCCATGCCGTTTGTCAGTCGGACCCTCGCGACTTTTCTGAGCGCCGAGTTGGGCTTCTTGGGCGGGAAGGTTCGGACGATCAGGCAGACTCCGCGCTTCTGCGGGGATCCCCGCAGAGCGGGCGCGCTGGTTTTCTTCCTTACCTTTTGCCGTCCCTTCCTGACAAGCTGGTTGATTGTCGGCATGTTCGCTCCTTCTTGTGCGCTTCCGCGCAGATCACCTGGAAAATAAGAATGCCCCTTGCGACACGCTCAAGGGGCATCAAGTCACCAAATGCAATAGCGATTTGCGCTCGTAATTACTACGAGGGTGTGCTCAATATCCCTCCTAAGCTGTCGGCATTCCAATTGCTCGGCCGGCCCTCGGCCAGTCGAACCCTATTAGTTTATAGGATGTCCGCACCCTTTGTCAAGTAGTTGCGGAGGCGAATTCCAAGTTTTTTGTTGCGCTTGCTAAATCGCGCCCTCAGAATCGTCGCTCAGGATCGGCTCCATCGATTCTTCGGAGTCCTCCGGCTGGTCCGGGCCGAGGTCCGTCTGCTTCAGGGCTTCAACCACATTGGCAATGGCCGCCGACTGGTCTATGGCTCCGGCCATCATCTCTTCTACGCCTTCCTCGTCTATCTCCTCGCCTTCTTCAAGAAGTCCCATGGGAGTTGTATAGGCAAGGCGGCCGCCTTCCAGCTCGACCTCCAACGCCCGGTAACGCGGGAGTCCGGTTCCGGCGGGTATGAGCCGTCCGATGATGACGTTCTCTTTGAGCCCGACGAGATTGTCCCTCTTGCCCTTGACAGCGGCGTCGGTCAGCACTCTAGTCGTCTTCTGGAACGACGCGGCGGAAAGGAAGCTGTCGGTGGCGAGAGACGCCTCGGTGATTCCCAGGAGCATCCAGTCCGCGGTGGCCTCCGTGCCCGGAGACTCCAGCTCGCGGATCCTGGTGTTCTTGTCCTCGTACCGGAACTTATCGACTACCTGCCCGGGAAGGAACCCGCTGTCACCTTCCCTTACGATCTTCCTCTTCTTCAGCATCTGCCGGACGATGATCTCGACGTGTTTATCGTTGATGTCAACACCCTGGCTCTTGTAGACGCTCTGAATCTCTCTGACGAGGTATTCCATCACGCCGTGCACGCCTTGAAGCTGAAGCACCTTCTGAGGATCGAGCGGCCCCTCCGTCAGGCGGTCTCCCGGCCTGACTTCCTGGCCGACCTCGACTTCCAGGTTACCTCTGTAAGGCACCAGGTGTGTCTTGCGGAGTTTCACGACCTTGACGCCGGCCTCTTTCAGCTTGCGGGCGAGACGGTCGTTGAACTCCTGGCCGACAGGCGCCATGACTTCGCCGGTGTTCGGATCTATGACGTCCTCAGCGGCGACTTCGCCAACGAGATCTCCGGTGTCGATCAGTTCCAGGTCCGAATGAATGACCACGCGCTTGAGACCGCGCGTTTCGATGCCGACGATGGTCCCGCCGATCTCGGTAATGATCGCCTGCCCCTTGGGCTTGCGCGCCTCGAACAGTTCGACAACGCGCAGCAGTCCGCGGACCTGGTCTTCCAGCACTTTCAGAACGGCCTGAACCGCCCTTACGCGCTCGCGCTCCATTCCTTCGACGCCTTCCTCGATAGACACCAGACCCCGGCGGATATCATCGTGAAGCTCTCGCAGTGACTCCTGCTTCTTCTTCTTGACTTCAGCAACTCCGGTCATGTATTTGCCCGCGACGCCTCCGGTGTGGAAAGTGCGCATCGTGAGCTGCGTTCCAGGCTCGCCGATGGACTGTGCGGCGATGATACCGACGGCAACGCCGATCTCTACCAGCCGGCCCGTGGCCAAATCGCGACCGTAGCACTTGGCGCAGATGCCCTGGCGCAGCTCGCACGTGAGGGGTGACCTTATGGCAACGGTCTTGATTCCCGCCGCCTCGATCTGCTCCGCCAAGTCCTCGTCGATCATATCGCCGGCTTTTACCAGCGGGGTCCGCTTCTTGCCAACGTGGATGTCTTCCAAGGCGCACCGGCCGATGATCCTGTCTTTAAGAGACTCGAGCTCGTCTCCGGCTTCGTATATCGCGCCGGCACGTATGCCCTGCGCGGCGCCACAGTCGCTCCCACGCACGATAACGTCCTGGGCGACATCGACCAGTCTTCGCGTGAGATACCCGGCATCCGCGGTCCTGAGAGCGGTATCCGCCAATCCCTTGCGCGCTCCGTGAGTGGAGATGAAGTACTCCAGCACGCTCAACCCCTCGTGGAAGTTCGACTTGATCGGCAGGTCCTCGATGAGGTTGCCGAACGGGTCGGACATGAGTCCGCGCATGCCGGAGAGCTGTGTTATTTGTCTCTGGCTTCCGCGGGCGCCCGAGTTGGTGACCATATAGATCGGGTTGAACGGGTCGATGTTCTCCAGAATAGCTTCAGCGACCTGTTCCGAGGCGCTGGTCCACAGGTCGAGGACCTGCTGTTTGCGCTCGAACTGGGTGATGAGACCGCGAGTATAGCTGCGGTTCTTCTCCGCGACGGCGGCCTCCGTCTGGCTAACTATCAACTCGCGCTTTGCCGGGATGTCCATGTCAGTCATGGAGATGGTAAGTCCGGAACGCGTGGAGTAGTCGAAGCCGAGCTTCTTCATGTCATCGAGAAGCTTAATCGTAGCTTCCGCGCCGTGGCGCTTGTGGACATCGGCGACTAGGCGTGACATGGTCTTCTTGTCAGCGACACCCATATAATCGCCGTAGCGCATGTCTTCGGGCAAGGCGTCGTTGAAGATCAGCTTCCCGACAGTGGTGTCGATCATTTTATGCTGTGCCTTGCCGTTTCCGTTGCGGATACGCACGCGGATCGTCTGGTGTAGGTCCATATTGCCTGTTTCATAGGCCAGGACGGCGTCGTCCACATTAGCGAAGACGGTCGGCGGGGGATCTTCCGGTTTGCGCTCTTTCTGCTGCGTCAGGTAGTAGACGCCCAGAACGATGTCCTGAATCGGAGCAACAATCGGCCTGCCGTCCGCCGGCGAGAACAGGTTGTGCGTCGAGAGCATAAGCACACGCGCTTCAGCCTGCGCCGAAGCGGACAGAGGAACGTGGACCGCCATCTGGTCGCCATCGAAGTCCGCGTTGAACGCGTGGCAGACCAGCGGGTGGACCTGAATGGCTTTTCCATCAACCAAAACCGGCTCAAACGCCTGGATTCCCAGTCTGTGCAGAGTCGGGGCGCGGTTCAGCAGCACGGGGTGCTCCCGGATGACCTCTTCGAGCGCATCCCAGACCTCCGGCTTCATTCGGTCGATCATACGCTTGGCCGTCTTTATGTTGGAAGTGTAGTTCCGCTCAACGAGCGTCTTCATCACGAACGGCTTGAAGAGCTCCAGCGCCATCTCTTTGGGCAGACCGCACTGGTGCAGTTTCAAGTTAGGGCCGACAACTATGACTGACCGGCCTGAGTAGTCCACGCGCTTTCCGAGCAGGTTCTTGCGGAACCTTCCCTCTTTGCCTTTGAGCATGTCGGAGAGGGACTTGAGCGGCCTGTTGTTGGAACCGACCACCGGGCGCGTGCGCCGCCCATTATCGATCAGCGCGTCCACAGCTTCCTGAAGCAGCCGCTTCTCATGGTTGATGATCGACTCCGGAGCGCGAATCTCGGTTATCTTCTTCAGTCGGTTGTTGCGGTTGATTATGCGCCTGTAAAGGTCGTTCAGGTCTGAGGTGGCAAATCTGCCGCCGTCGAGCTGGACCATGGGCCGCAGCTCCGGCGAAATGACAGGAATCGCTTCCAGGATCATCCACTCGGGCCTGCTCTTGGAGGTGATAAACGCCTCGGCAACCTCCAGCCGCTTGATGGCGCGCGCTTGTTTAGGACCCTGTGTCTGGCTAATCTCCTTGCGCAGTTCTCGCGACAGCTTTTCGAGATCGACCTCCGCCAGGAGGTCGCGTATCGCCGCGCCGCCCAATCCGGCCTTCACCACTCCCGACAAGTCCGTATCCAGTCTGCGCGACACTACTTCGAGCAGCCGCTCCAGCGCCCTGTACTGGTCCTCAGTGATCAGATCGCGCTTCTGAAGTGTCTCCAGAAGCTTCAGGGTGGAGTTCAACTCCTCCAGCCGCTCAGGGAGGTCCTTCTCCGCCTGCTTGACCTGGTCCGCAAGCTGTTTCTTTCTGTCCTCGACCTCGTCCTCGGACCACTCGGGGTTCTCTTTTTGCTCCTTGGCCGCGGTGCGCCGCATCGTGGCAACACTGGAGTTGAGTTCCTCGTTCATCTGCTCGGACTCGGCGAGCGTCGCCTGGCGGACCTCCTCGATCACGGAGTTGATGCGGAGTCTGTCAATCTGCGTAACGATATACGAAGCAAAGTACAGCACTCGCTCCAGCGGCCTCGGCGAGATGTCCAGGAGCAGGCTCATCGGGCTCGGAACTCCCTTGAGATACCAGATGTGCGAAACCGGCGCCGCGAGCTCGATATGTCCCATTCGCTCGCGCCTCACTTTCGATCTGGTGACCTCAACGCCGCACCGATCGCAAACCACGCCCTTGAACTTGACCTTCTTGTAGCGGCCGCAGTGGCATTCCCAGTCCTTGACCGGACCAAATATCTTCTCACAGAACAGGCCATCCCGCTCGGGCTTGAACGTTCTGTAGTTGATCGTCTCCGGCTTCTTGACTTCACCGCAAGACCAGCTTCTTATCTCAACAGATGAGGCTATCCCTATTCGTATCTTGTCAAAGGTACTCGCATCCGTCATACTTAAGTGTCCTCCCTGAAGGTCTCTATCGCGCGCTTCCGCCTCCGAGCGGAAATCCTGCCCGCTTCGTCACCTTCAGCAAGCTCTTCTTCGACATCCTTCAGGTCAATGGCGCGCGCCCGCTCGTCCTCCACGGTCACCTTGAGCCCAAGACTCTGCATTTCGTTCACCAGAATCTTAAACGACTCGGGAACGCCGGGTTCGAGCATACTGTCGCCCTTGACTATCGACTCATAAGTCCTCACGCGCCCAAGCACATCGTCGGACTTGATGGTAAGTATCTCCTGCAGGGTGTAGGCCGCGCCGTACGCCTCCAGAGCCCATACCTCCATCTCCCCAAAGCGCTGTCCACCAAACTGGGCCTTTCCGCCCAGGGGCTGCTGAGTAACCAGCGAGTACGGGCCGGTGGAACGAGCGTGTATCTTGTCCTCGACAAGGTGCGCGAGCTTCATCATATATATGTAACCGACCGTGGCCGGTTGGTCGAACCTCTCGCCGGTCTGTCCGTCATAGAGCACGCACTTGCCCGAGTACTTCCATTCCTGATCGCTTTGGTCGTACTTCAGCTCCAAAGCAACCCTCTGGCGCACGTTGGCGTCGATTCGAGCCATAACGTCGTTCAGATCGTAGTCTTTTGGCAGTGGAACGAACTCCTGCGTTTCCGCGGGCGCCGCCTCAGCCACGGGATCGGACCCATCCTCGGATTCGGATTCCTCAGCCTCTTTCTGAGCGGCGGCTTCCAACACCTCCCGCCGGGCCTGCCAGAACGATTCCGGATCGTCCACAGCCGGAGGAGCCGCCAGTCTTCCCGCAATCAGTTCCACATCGTTCGCTGACATGGACGCGATAGTCTGGCGAAGCCGTTCGAGCATGCTGTTGTACGCGTCTCTGAGCGGCTGAACCGCCGCCTCCAGTGTGTCGTGATCGGCCGCCTCCTGCAGTCGCGCCAGGCATGCGTCCACCAGCTTCCTGACCTTCCGCGCTTCCTCAAAATCGAGGTCTACTCTGAGTTCAGTCTTTGCGTAGTTCTGAAGCACACCGATTAGCATCTTCCAAGCCAGAGCTTCAAGGTCTTTGAGAATTTCGGGTTCGGTCGCGCCTTGAAAAATCGGGTTCCTGAAGCTTACGCCGAAGTCCCTGGCGACAAGACCAAGGTGAGTCTCCAGTATCTGGCCGATGTTCATACGGGAAGGAACGCCAAGCGGATTCAGGACCATGTCAACCGGCGTCCCGTCCGCAAGGAAAGGCATGTCCTCCTCCGGCAGAATCTTGGAGATGACTCCCTTGTTCCCGTGTCTACCCGCCATCTTGTCGCCTTCCATGACCTTTCGCTTCTGCGCGATGTAGACGCGAACAAGCTGATTGACGCCGGCCGGAAGCTCGTCGCCGGGCTCCCTGCTCAACTCTCCGTCGCATCTCTCGCACATGGCCCGCTCAGGGCGCTTGCTGTAGTTGAAGATGGCCTGGCACCGGGTGCACTTGTACTTGAACCGGGAGAAGACTTTGACGTCTACGACCTTCCCCTGCTCGCCATGTGGCACTCGCAGAGAAACGTCGCGCGTCTCCTCAGCCTTCTTGCCGAATATGGCGATAATGAGCCGCTCCTCGGCCGTAAGCTCGCCCTGTCCCTTCGGAGCGACTTTGCCGACCAGAATGTCTTCCGGACGGACCTCGGCGCCGACCCGAACGATACCGTTCTCGTCGAGGTCTTTCAGCATATCCTCGCCGATATTGGGGATATCCCGAGTGATCTCCTCGGGCCCCAATTTCGTATCGCGGGCTTCGGTCTCGTACTTCTCGATGTGGATGGACGTGAAAATGTCGTCCTTTACCAGGCGCTCGCTGAGCAGAACGGCGTCTTCATAGTTGTAGCCGTGCCACGGCGCGAACGCCACAAGAATGTTCTGGCCGAGCGCCAGCTCGCCGTTCTGGGTGCAGGGGCCGTCGGCTATGACATCACCCGCGCGCACACGCTGTCCGCTCTTGACGATGGGCCTCTGCGTTATGCAAGTGGCCTGGTTCGATCGGAGCATGTTGAGCAGATTGTACTCGTCCATCGTTCCGTCGGCGTTTTCAATGACGATGCGCTCTGCCGTGACCGAACGCGCGACACCGTCGCGCTTCGCGACGATGACGGCGCCGGAGTCGCGCGCGGCCTTTCTTTCGATGCCCGTCTTTACAAGCGGCGCATCGGCCCGGAGAAGTGGAACGGACTGTCGCTGCATGTTGGATCCCATCAGCGCGCGGTTGGCGTCATCGTTCTCCAGGAACGGGATCATGGCGGTCGCCGCGCTCATTATCTGCATGGGCGAGACGTCCATATAAGTCACCCTCGCCGGTGGAACGCGCGGATAAGCCTGTTCATGGAGACCGCTGTATCTGACTTGGACGGTCTCGCCCAGAAGCTTACCAGTTTTCTCGTCCAGGGCGACGTTCGCGGGAGCAAGGTACTCGCCCTCCTCCTCATCCGCCGAGAGGAACCTGATCTCGCCGGTCAGCTTGCCGCCTTTCACCACCCGGTAAGGCGTTCGCAGGAACCCGTACTCGTCGATTCGGGCGTGAACTGCCATGGAACCGATAAGCCCGATGTTCGGGCCTTCAGGCGTCTCAATAGGGCAGATGCGTCCATAGTGCGAGTGGTGCACGTCGCGCACTTCCAGTTTCGCGCTTTGCCTGCTCAATCCGCCGGGGCCAAGCGCACTCAACCTTCTCTTGTGCGTAAGCTCCGCCAGCGGGTTTGTCTGGTCCATGAACTGCGACAACTGACTGCTGCCGAAAAAGCTCTTTATGCTCGCAGATATCGGCTTCACGGAAAGGATGACCTGCGGTATCACGCTCTCGGTGTCGAGACTCGTCATTCGCTCCTTCGCCACTTTTTCCATGCGCAGGAAACCCATCCGAAGCTGGCTCTGAAGAAGCTCGCCGACCGACCGCACGCGCTTGTTCTCCAGGTGGTCGATGTCGTCAACGTCGCAGAGCGAGATGCGGACAATCGTGTCGTCGGTCTCATCCGCCGGGGAAGTTGCAATGAAGTTGCCGTTGATCCTCAGCAGATCGCGCACATACCGCGCGCCGCGAAGCGCGTTGCCGGTGACGACCATCCGAGTCTTGGCCTCAGCCAGCGTCCCGACGGCCTGCTCGATCTCGATCCTGCGCTGTCGGAACGGCTTGCGCTTCTCCTCGTCCTCTTCTTTTTCGATGGTCTGGTCCAGGCGAGCGATCTCGGCCTTGGCCGCCTTCTGAATCTCGGGAAGTCTCTTCTTCTTCCTGTCTGCCCAGACCCTTTCCGCAATCCCGCCGGATTCGCTCAGGCCGACTATGTAAGCAATGACCCCGATCAGGTCTTCTTTCGTAATCGTTTTGTTCGTCTCCGGAAGGCGCAGTCCTAATTTTTTGTTGAGCTTATAGCGGCCCACCTTGGCGAGGTCATATCGCCTGGTATCGAAGAAGATCGAACTCAACAGGCTGCGAGCGCTCTCCGGCGTAGCCGGGTCTCCCGGACGAATCTTATGGTAAATGTCGAGGAGAGCTTCCTCTTTGGTGTGGGCTGAATCTACGTCCAGAGTCGCCTCGACGTATCGGTTGATATCGAGGACCTCTATCGACGGTTGCTTGAAGTTTTCAATCTTGCGGGCCGCCTCGTCCGTGATCTTGGCATAGGCCTTGACTATGACCTTGCCATTCTTCGGATCGACCACATCCTCGGGAAGCCTGCGGCCTTTCAGTTCGTCGCGGGTCGGGCTCTCAAGGACTTTCTTTCGACTAAACAGCCCTACTATGTCACCGGTTGTGTCGGAGGGAGTTGAGGCAGCCTCGACCTCGACCTTGCCCTGATAACCCATCTCGCTGAGTTTCTTCACCAGGGCCGGAGTCAGGCTCTTTTTCGCGTCGGCAATGATCTCGCCCGTTTCCTTATTGACTATCGGCGCGGCCAGTTTCCGGCCCTCGGCCTCCTCGTAGGGAACGGACTCGCTCCCCGGACACGCCCCTGGGAACATGTTCAGCGCACGGAGCAGAGTAGTAAGCGGGAACTTGCGGGTCTGCCCGACGCGCATCATTATCTGATCGTTGGCGTCGGTCTCGATATCGACCCACGCGCCTTCACTTGGTATAATAGTGGCGAAATAGAGCACCCTTCCGCTGAAGTCCAGGGTGTCTTTGAAGTAGACTCCGGACGAGCGAGCGAGCTGGCTGACTACTACGCGCTCCGCTCCGTTGATGACGAAAGTCCCTTTTTCGGTCATCAACGGCAAATCGCCCAGGTAGACTTCCGACTCGATGACTTCGCGGCCGGTTGCGCTGAGGCGGACCTTTACTTTGATCGGCGCCTCGAAGGTCATGTCCCTGTCGCGGCACTCTTCGACGGTGTACTTTGGCTCACCCAAAGAGTAGTCGAGGAATTCGAGCGACAGGTTGCCGGTGAAGTCGTAGATCGGCGAGAAGCTGTGGAAAAGTTCTCTGAGGCCTTCTGTGAGGAACCACCTGTAGGAGTCGAGTTGAATTTCGACAAGGTTCGGTATGCCTATAACCTCAGGAGTACGCTTCGCCTTGTGCTGGATTTCCTTCATCTGATCCTCCCGGTAAGTCACACGCAAAGAGTCATTCTACCAGGAGGAACAAGACGTGTCAAGTAATTTTGCGGGGATTTGGAAAGTATTTTCCCGGAGGATTTCGACCGCCCGGCCGGGCTAACTGCGCCGTGGCTTGTTGGCGGCATACACCCAAACCCCGATGAGCCCTACAGACGCCCATATCACACAGGGTACAGTCGGGTTCCCGAAAAAGCGGTGAACCACAACGTAGGAGGAGGATGGGCACAGAACCGCACCGAGAACGATCAAGACCAATCCGAACATTCTCAACGACTGACGCTCCATTCCTATCCTATGCCGCGGGAACCGCCTCGCGCGCTTGACTCCTCGTCAAACGCCCAAGTCAGTTCCCGCGGCACGAACGTAGGCAAACCTACTTGATCTCTGCTGTCGCCCCTTCGGCTTCCAGCTTTGCCTTCAGAGCTTCCGCCTCTTCTTTGTTCACTCCCGTCTTCACGGGCTGAGGAGCGCCCTCGACCAGGTCCTTCGCTTCCTTCAGACCGAGGCTGGTGACCTCGCGGACGGCCTTGATGACCTTGATCTTCTCTCCACCTACGGCCGCGAGGATAACATCGAACGACACCTGCTCTTCCACCTCAGCGGGCGCCTCGGCGACCGGGCCGGCTGCCGCGGGAGCGGCCATAGCCATAGCGGATACGCCGAACTCCTCCTGCAGCGCCTTCACAAATTCATTGAGCTCAAGGACCGTCATGCCCTTGACTGTGTCTACCAATTCCTGAACGTTAGCCATTCCTAAAATCCACTCCTTATGTACTTGATGAGCTACCCCTTTGCTGTGTTGGGGTCTAACTCCTAACTCCTAACTTCTAACTCCTGGCCTCCGCTACCGCCTGCAGCGTCATAACCAGGCCTGCAAGTGTTGACTGCAGTGTTCCGACGAGTCCGGCAATGGGCGCCTGCAGTCCGCCCACAACCTGGGCGAGAAGCACGGGCCGCGGCGGAATGGTCGCCAACGCCGCCGCCTGCTCGGCCGACACAGGCCTGCCTTCGACGACGCCGCCTTTCAGAATGAGCAGCTTGGACTCCTTCATAAAAGTCGCCAGGACCTTGGCCGTGGCCACGGGATCGCCGCGCGTTACCGCGATCGACGTGGGCCCTTCGAGGTCCGCCACGATCTCTTTGACCGCTTCATTCTCCGCGGCCAACTTCAGCAGAGTGTTCTTGACCACTCTGAACTGCGTGTCGTTCTCCCGAAGCCGGGAACGGAGCGTGGAGAACTGCTTTACGCTCATTCCGGTGTGATCGGCGAGGATCACGGTGGAGGCGTCCGACAGCAGTTCCTTGAGGCTGTTTACGATCTCCACTTTTTCCTGATTCGGCATGTAACTGGATCACCTCCGTATAGTTGAGAGTTGATTGTTGAGTGTTGAGAGAACCTCCCCCTAGCCCCCTCCTACGAGGAGGGGGAACTCCCTCTCCTTCAGGGGAGGGTTGGGGTGGGGTTGGTTCCCTCAGTCCCGATCTGCCAACTCCAACAAAATCAAAAAGCGGGACTCCGCAGACAGAGGAATCCCGCTTGAATACAATGTCCCTGTTTCGGGATTTCCGCTTCGCTCAAATCCCGAAACACCGGCTTATTCGCGGCCTCGGTGGGCGGCTCATCGCCATTGTATCCACGGATACCCACTATCTGCGGCTGATCGCTATTCAGTTTTCAACTGGATTATATTACCGGGTGCGCCGGATTTCGTCAACACGCCATCCGTCACTAACCACTAATCACGAACCACTAACCACGCCAGCTTACTTCTCCGCCATTCCCTGCAGCTTCTGCGTATCGATGTCGAGGCCCGGTCCCATGGTGGACGAGACGGTCACCCTCTTAAGATACCGCCCCTTCGCCGCCGATGGCCTGGCTTTGACCAACGCGGATGTCAGCGCGACCAGGTTCTCCACGAGCTGATCGGTCGAAAACGAGACTTTACCGATCGGCGCGTGGACTATCCCAGCCTTCTCGACGCGGAACTCAACTCGGGAAGCGGACTTAATGTCCTTGACCACTTGCCCGATATCCATCGCGACCGTTCCGGCCTTCTGGTTCGGCATCCGAGCGCGCAGGATGCTCCCCAGCTTTCCGACCATGGCCATCACGTCGGGCGTCGCCAGGAGGACGTCGAAATCCGCCCATCCGCCCTGAATTTGCGCCACCAGGTCCTCGGCCCCGACGACGTCCGCGCCTGCTTCCTCGGCCTCTTTGGCTTTGTCTCCCTTGGCAAATACGGCTACTTTGCGTGACTTACCGGTGCCGTAGGGAAGGGTGGTGGTGCCTCGCACCATCTGATCTCCGTGTCTTGGATCGACTCCAAGTCTCACGGCCACGTCAACAGTCTCGTCGAACTTCGCGCTCGCGGATTGCTTGATCAGCTCGAATGCCTCAGCAGGATCGCGCGGAGCGCCGTTGCCGACGGTCTCGGCTGCCTTGAGGTATCTTTTTCCTCTGTTTGGCATTGGCTCCTCCTTGTTATATTTCGCGGGTCTCAATTGAGATATCGACCTTTTCGGTCTGCCGCCCGCAAATGTTAAGGCTGTCAGTTATCAGCCGTCAGCTTTCAGCAGTTGCCGATCCTTCGGTAGCAGAGCGGCAGCGACGCTGCCGAAGGATCGGTATTATCCTATCCGATTCGTCAGACCTGTCAGACCGGTCCAACTCCTCCGACCCTAATCCACTACTTCGATCCCTGCCGACCGCGCAGTGCCTTCGATGATCCTCATAGCCGATTCGATGCTCGAGGCGTTCAGGTCGGGCATCTTGGTCTGCGCTATCTCCCGCACTTGCGCGCGGGTGACCGTTCCGACTTTCTGCCGGTTGGGCACACCCGACGCCGTCTCGATGCCGGCGGCCTTCTTCAGCAGTTCGGCGGCTGGAGGGGTCTTGAGCACGTAAGTGAAGGTGCGGTCCTCAAAGATCGTAATCTCAACCGGCACGATGGTGCCGACCTGGCCGGCGGTCCGCTCATTGTATGATTTGACGAACTCCATCATATTGATCTGATACTGCGCGAGCGCCGGGCCGACCGGCGGCGCCGGGGTCGCTTTGCCGGCGGGTATCTGGAGCTTAACAACTCCCATGATCTTCTTGGCCATTTCATATCCTCCTAGAGCTTCTCAACCTCTGAGAAATCCAGCTCAACCGGCGTATCGCGGCCGAATATGGAGATGAGAACCTTGAGCGTCTCCTTCTGCGGGTTGACTTCCTCTATTTTTCCTGTAAAGTCCGTGAACGGTCCGGATGCCACCCGAACCACCTCCTCCTTCTGCCATCGAACCTTCGGGTGACGATCGGGCGACTCCAATGCCTGCAGGATAGCTTGTATCTCTTTGTCCTGGAGCGGAACCGGTTTGTTGCCGGATGTGACGAATCCCGTGACTCCCGTGGTGCTCTTGACCAGATACCAGGTCGTATCGTCCAAAACCATCTCTATGAGCACGTATCCGGGGAAGACCTTCCTCTGTACTTCCTGACGCTTTCCTCCGCGAGTGCGGAGCTCTTGTTCCGTCGGGACAAGAATTCTGAAGATCTTGTCTTTGAGGCCCATCGAGTCGGCGCGGCGCTCGATGTTGGTCTTTACCTTATTCTCGTGTCCCGAATACGTGTGTACAGCGTACCAGTTTTTCTCTGCCATTGTTCAGTCAGACGCTTTCTCGCTTCCGTCCCCATTGGACGAGCGCTTCCGCTTGCTGTTCCTCTATTTCTTGACCCCGATGTCAAACCACGGGCTTGTGATCGTACTCAGCAAGTAGTCTACGCCGCCTATGTAGATCGCGACCACTATTACGGCCAAAATCACGACGGCGGTCATCTTTTTCAACTCGTCCCAGGTGGGCCAGGAGGCCTTCTTAACGACCTCGACGTAGGACTCGTGAAGGAACCTGGAGAGACGCTTGAATATCCCTTCCTTCGCCTTGCCCGCGCTCTTGGCCGCAACGCTATTAGCCATTGTTACTCCCCTGAACACTCAAAAAATGGCAGGGGCTGCCGGACTCGAACCGACGACATCTGGTTTTGGAGACCAGCGCTCTACCAACTGAGCTAAGCCCCTGCGCTTCCACAGATCGACTATTGTGAAACTGATTTAGCGACCTACATTATACAGCGGCGCGTTTGAAAGTTCAAATCCGCAAGGCCCCTTCGGACATGCCGGACCCGTCCGACTTGTCCGATCCGCAACGTTGCATCGGGAAACCCCTGTTCCCGAAACCGCCGGACGGGAACGTCCGACTATTTCGCCTCCCGGTGCATCGTGTGTTTTCCGCACGTCCTGCAGTGCTTGTTGAGCTCCAAACGGTTGGGATCGTTCCGCTTATTCTTTTTGGTCGTGTAGTTTCTGGACTTGCATTCGCCGCAGGCCAGCGTAACCACGACTCTGACATCGCTTCCAGCCATTGTTCCTTATGTCCTTTGGCCGTATCGGCCCGGTTTATTCTATGACTTGCGAGATAACTCCCGCTCCGACTGTCCTTCCGCCTTCTCGTATTGCAAACCGCAGACCTTCTTCCATCGCTATCGGCTGGATCAGCTCTGCGTCGATTGTTATGTTGTCGCCGGGCATGACCATCTC
>JAUSGG010000249.1 GCA_030649165.1 Armatimonadota bacterium | reverse complement strand
GGCTCGACGCCGCCTTTGGTGAGTTGGAACTCCGTATAGTGAAGTGAAACAAGCGCCGATAGGCTGGTCAAAGCGGCGTCGAGCCGCCGCACTCCATATATGATCGCCACCAATACCACAATCTTGACGCGCACCCGCGCCGACCAGTGACCAGTGACCGGTGAACAGTCAACAGTAGGGCCGGAGTGGTTGGTGGTTCGTGGTTAGTGATTGGTGGGGGACCGCATCGCCGATCCCTCCACTCCCTCCTCCCACTCTTCCTACTCCTCCCCCTGAAGGATCGAGTCCGGCAACCGATAATAATTGTGGAACAAAGATTCATGCCCTTCGACCTGGAGAATCGCACGGTGGAAGGGCGAGCAACAAAGGAAAGAGGGGAAGGCCCCCCTCTCCTCTTAGGAGAGGGTTGGGGTGAGGTCCGATTCATAAGTCTGACTTCCAACCTCCAACCTCTAAATCGAAGGGAGTCCTGTTTTTGGCGCACACGACTGTTCTGGAGAAAAACAAACATTACAAGAAAGGCATAATGCTTCTGGACCAGGGCCAGTACGCGCTTGCGGCGGCCGAGTTCCAGCAGGTTTTGTCCAAAGTCGACGAGCAAGATCCGAGCGCGCGACTGGCGAGGTTTCACCTCGGTGAAGCCTGGGCGCAGCTCGGGGTGGAGATGCTCCGGCGCCGCGCGCCCGACCGCGCGGAGGAGCAGTTGCGCCGCGCGTTGGAGATCAACCCGAGGTTCGCCGATCTGCATTATCACCTGGCGCGGGCCTTGGCAAGCGGGGGACGAACGGACGAGGCGCTGTCGGAACTGAACATGGCGCTGGAGATCAACCCTGCGTTTGCGCGCGCCTATTTCGAACGTGGGATGATCCTGTGCCGCACAGGGGAGTGTTCGCGCGGGCTCGACGAGATCGGTCGCGCCGTCGAGATCGATCCGGCCTACGCGCGCGAGCTGTACGATTCAGCCCGCCTCCTGTTCGAGACGGGTGACTTGCAGGACGCGCTGGAGCGGCTGGCCGACCTCGCAAGCACGAACCTCGACGACATCTCATATCATTTCCAACTGGGCAAAGATTGCTACAAGCACGGGTGGCATGATCGGGCGATAACCGAATTTCGGAAGGCCTTGAGCTTGCATCCCGGCTACGCGGACGTTCACAATTGCCTCGGACTAACCCTCCTCGCGACGGATAAGGCGGAAGCTGCCCTCAAAGAGTTCGAGGCGGCTATGGACATCAACCCCAGGTTCGTGGCAGCTGCGGTCAACGCCGGAGACGCCTGCGCGGCCCTGGGCGACAAGCCCGCGGCAGCCGAGTATTACCGCGCGGCGCTTCAGCTCGACCCCGACAACGTGGATACGGTCGCCAAGTTGTCCTCGGTATAGCATTTCCAAGTTCCGGGTCATCCGTGACCCGGAACTTCTGTCACGAGGAAAACAAGAAAGGGGAGAAAACTCGAAACGGTTTTCGCGTTGCTCCAAGCACACGGGGAGTTAATCACGAAAGCACGAAAAGACGAAAACGCGAAACCCGCTCTTAACCACAGATGCACACAGATGGACACAGATGAGATAGCGATTGGCTATCAGACCTCATCGTGGCCCAGTGGCAGTTGCATAGGCCATCTCAGAGTCCGCTATCGACTGACGATTGGCTTTGAGTTCCATACCCGTTTCGCGCTTTCCTACCTTTCCCTATTTCTTCGTCAAATGACTTTCCTCTTAAGTTTTCGCTTCGCTACCAATCCTCGCGGTTCTGTGGTTTAATAGCGCTTGTATCCATCCTGCTCCGCATCGGAGCCCAAAACCGGAGACCGCTATTAAGTTCGATCTGCTGAAAACGTCACACAAATCCGCCGCCCGTCGAGGCAGGCTGCACACGTCGCACGGCATAGTCGAGACGCCCGTTTTCATGCCGGTCGGGACCCAGGGCACGGTCAAAGCCATGAGCCAGGAAGAGCTGACGGACATCGGCTTCGAGGTCGTGCTTGCGAACACGTATCACCTCTATCTGCGGCCGGGCCACGAACTGATCGCCCGGATGGGCGGACTGCACAAATTCATGGGCTGGAACGGCGCAATCCTCACCGACAGCGGCGGGTTTCAGGTCTTCAGCCTGGAACACCTTCGCCGAATCGACGACCAGGGCGTTATCTTCAAGTCCTATATCGACGGCTCCGAGCACGAGTTCACTCCTGAGCGAGTCATCGAAATCCAGGAAGCGATCGGCGCGGACATCATCATGGCTTTCGATGAGTGCGCCCCTTACCCCGCAACGCACGAGCACGCTGAACGGGCGATGAAGCGAACGCATCAGTGGGCGGAGCGCTGCAAGAACGCGCACAGGAGTGACCAAGCCCTCTTCGGCATAATCCAGGGAAGCGTCTATCCCGATTTGCGGGAAAACAGCGCGCGAACGATAGCCGAGATGGGTTTCGACGGCATAGCGATCGGCGGGGTATCGGTCGGCGAGCCAAAGGACCTGATGTTCAAAGCAGTGGATTGGACGGTCCCGCTTCTACCTGAGGACAAGCCGCGTTACCTGATGGGAGTGGGCACGCCGGAGGACCTGCTGAACGCGGTGACGCGGGGCGTGGACATGTTCGACTGCGTTCTGCCCACCCGGCTGGGGCGCAACGGGTCGCTTTACACTACGCGCGGTCGCATCAACATAAAGAACGCGGGATTCGCTGAAGACTCCTCTCCGGTAGACCCGGACTGCGACTGCCTGGTCTGCGGCGGCTATTCGGCGGCCTATCTGCGCCATCTCTATAAGGCGGAGGAGATACTGGCCGCCCGACTTGCCACCTATCACAACCTGTATTTCTATCACAAACTCATGCGGGAGATTCGGAACGCAATCGAAGGTGACGTTCTGAGCGACTTCAAGCGCGAGTTTCTGCACAAGTTTCACGAGCATCGGGCTAAGGCGGACTCAGGACTCAGGACTCAGGACTGAGGACTGAGGACTGAGGACTGAGCGCCAAGCTCCGTCCGACTCCATCGACTCCCTCGACTCGCTCGACTCGCTCGACTCCTCCCGCCACTCTCGCATGAAATTGGCCGGCACAAACTGAGCCTGAATAGAGTATCATATAAGAGTAGACTCGTCTTCAGAGAGACGGGTTTAACGGCAATACAGTTCACTTAGCACGTGACGTTAAAGCGTCACGCTGCCCACCGGAAAGCAGGCTGAAGCAAGCTACGGAGCTAAAGTGAACGGTGTTGGGTTTAACGGAGGTTATGCGTAGATGTCAACGATGCTGTATCGCCGCCTGCGCCGGTTCGCCGCTGGAGCGGCCATGTCGGCCGCTTTGCTCGCGCTCGTTTGCTCGGCAAGCCCGGCTGTCGAGAAGGTGTCCGACGGCGTTCGTCAGTCTATCGACGCCGCGGTTGCGGACGTTAAGCCGGCGCTCGTTAGAATCCACGTCGTCAGCGTGGATTACGACCAGGGACGCGAGGTCAAGCGCGAGGAGTCCGGAAGCGGCGTGATCATCAGCAAGGATGGATACGTTGTCACGAATCATCACGTCGCGGGGCGGGCGAAGCAGATCGTATGCACGCTAACGAACAAGGAAGAGGTGGACGCCGACCTCATCGGAACTGATGCGCTCGCGGACATTGCGGTTATCAAGCTGCGAGGCAGGAACGACTTTCCGTTTGCCCAGTTCAGCGATTCATCCAAGCTCGCCGTAGGTGACTACGTGCTTGCGATGGGGAGCCCCCTGGCCATATCCCAGTCCGTCACCCGCGGCATAGTGAGCAATACGGAAATGGTGATGCCCGACCTCTTCTGGCCTTCGAGATTCAGGCTGGATGGGGAGGACGTAGGCTCCATAGTGCGTTGGATCGGCCACGACGCGCAGATATTCCCGGGCAATTCCGGCGGTCCGCTTGTGGACCTCCAGGGCGGGATCGTCGGCATAAATGAGATCAGCATGGGCCTGAGCGGCGCAATACCGAGCAATCTGGTAAAGCAGGTTACGCAGGAGTTGATTGCGAAAGGCAAGGTCAGCAGAAGCTGGATTGGTGTCGAGACTCAGCCCCTTCTGAAGTCAGCCGCTTTGCAGAAAGGCGTACTGGTGAGCTGCGCGGTTGACGGCTCTCCGGCGTACAAAGCGGGGATAAAGCCCGGTGACGTGTTGGTCAAACTCGACGGGCACGACGTCGACGCGCGCTATCCGGAGGAGCTGCCGATATTCAACCAAATGGTGGCGGCCCTGCCGGTTGGCAAGGAGGTCCGGGCAGTCGTTCTGCGGGATGGTAAGGAGGTCCCGCTGACGATCACAACACAGGAGCGGGAGAATGCGCAGGCGCGACCTGTCGAGCTTAAAGAGTGGGGCATCTGCGCGAGCAACGTCTCGCCGTTTACGGCCCGCGAGATGAACCGCAAGAGTTGTGACGGAGCCCTCGTTAAGAGCGTCAGGCCGGGAGGGGCCGCGAACGAGGCGAAGCCGGACATAGAGGAAGACGACGTGATCCTGGAGGTTGATGGAAAGCCCGTGAAGTCGGTGGCCGATCTGCTCGACCTGACAAAGAAGGTGACCCAGGACAAGACGGAGCCGACGCCTACCCTGATTGCGTACGAGCGAGAGGACGAGCGCTATCTGACTGTCGTGAAAATCGGCGTGCGGAGTCTGGAGGATCCCGGTCTGGAGGCTAAAAAGGCCTGGCTTCCCGTGCGGACGCAGGTGCTTACGGAGGACTTGGCGCAGGCCCTTGGCGTGCCGGGGCGCATGGGAGTAAGAATAACGCACATCTATCCCGATTCGGCTGCCGAGAAGGCCGAACTGAAGGTCGGCGACCTGATCGTCGCGCTGGATGGTTATGAGATCCCTGCTTCCCAGCCCGAGGATACCGAGGTTCTGCCCAGTATGGTGCGCAAGTACAAGATCGGCGTGACGGCGGAACTCACGGTCATCAGGGGAAAAGACGAGATGAAGATACCGATAACGCTGCCTGAGTCTCCCAGACTGGCCCGCGAGATGAGGAAGTACCACGACGAGAGCTTCGAGTTCACCTGTCGCGACGTCGTATTTCACGATAGAGCCAAGGAGAATTGGAAGCCCGGTCAGCAGGGGGTGCTTGTTACGGAAGTTGGCGAAGGCGGCTGGGCCGCGCTCGGTCGTCTGGCGGTGGGGGATCTGATCGTATCCGTCAACGGGAAGCCCGCGCCTGAACTGGAAGTTTTCCAGACTCTGATGAAGCAACTGATCGATGAAAAGCCCAAGGCAGTCACATTGCAGGTCCGGCGCGGCTCACACGAGTTGTACGTGGAACTGCAGCCGACCTGGGAAGCTCCGACTGCCTCCGGCAAAACCGCGTCCGCGGCCACTGAAAAGCCGGCGGGACAATAATCGAGAGGAGATATGATGCGTTCATCAATGACGCGAAAGGGCGTGTATGCGGTAGTCGCCGTGGCGGTGGGTGTATGCGCGCTATGTTCGGCCGTTCTTGCCGCGGATGACGCGGCGGTCGCGGCAAAAGCTGTCTGCGGTAAGTACGCGGGGGCCGTGGTCAAGGTCAGCATGGTCTTCAAGACACAGGTTTCGATGGAGGGCCGCGCGGCGGAGAACCAGGAGTCCAAGGCGGAGGTCATCGGCACGATAATCGATCCATCGGGCCTCACTGTGATCTCTCTGTATCAGTCGAGCCCGGAGGAACAGTTCCGGTCAATGGGCTACGGTGACGACAAGGGCATTAAGCTCACAGCCGAAACGACCGACGTGAAGATACGGCTGGGGACCGGGCAGGAGCTTCCGGCCAAGATCGTATTGCGGTCGGAGGACCTCGATCTGACTTTCATCCGGCCCGCGCAGAAGCCCGCGGCGCCTCTTCCGTACGTGGACCTGGCGCAAAGCGGTAAGCTGGAAGCCCTCGACCAGATCGTGAATCTGGACCGTCTCGGTAAAGTGGCGGGACGAGCGGCGGCCGTGTCCCTCGACAGGGTGCTGGCCGTCATAGAGAAGCCGCGGACGTTCTACGTTCCGGCCAACGGCGGGTCGCTGGGCAGCCCGGTCTTCTGCCTCGACGGTAAGATCGCCGGAATAATGGTCTCCCGTCGGCTCCCTGTTTCGGGCGGCTCCGACGCCAGCATGTTCGGCGCCTATGATGACACACAACTGTACGTAGCTCTGCCGGCGGAGGACATCTTGGAAACGGCGAAACAAGCTCCCGAGCAGGCCATTCCCGATCCCAAGCCGGCTCCGGCCGCGGCGCCTCCGGCGCCCGCGCCCAAACCGGCTGCGCCCGCCAAGCCCGCGGCGCCGGCCAAACCGGCCAAGTAAGCGAATCCCGGCCCCCCGTCGCCAGGCGGGGGGCTTTTCTCCCGCGGTTCACCTCAACAGTTAACCAAAACCATCTGTTCTTCAAATATTTCCGTTCAAAAATCGACAATTCCCGGCAATTCTGCCTGGATTGGCACGATTTCTGCATTGATAGATGCTTGGTCGCCTGAAACGAGTCGCGGCCAAACTCTATACATTTGCAGAGGTGGTAGCGTTGAAGAGGGCTTTCATTGTGGCAGTCTGTGCTATCCTCTTGCTTGCCGGTCAGGCAAACGCTGTGCGGTTTTACGACAGCGGATCTCCGGACGATCCTGTGTGGAGGTATCTGGCCAGTGGCGAGGGTTTAGCGCAGAGCTTTACCGTGTCGGGCGCGTTCGAGCTCGATTCGGCGTCTTTTGGGGCGGTTTCCGAAGATGGGCATGCGCTCGGCACGTTTGCCCTGTACACCGGGATCGGCGCGCCCACGGAAATGATCGGGTCCTGGGAGGCGCGGATCGACAAGGAGAGCCCACAGGACATGATCCGCTGGACGAACACGTCGGTGCACGATCGAATCGTCCTCACTTCGGGTCAAACTTATTGGGCCGCGCTCATTGCGCCATTGGAGTCGAGCGTGAAAGTGGCGATGCACTCGTCTGCCGGCAACGCGAATCTCGCTTGGTATGTGCCGGACGCCTGGAATTCCGCGCAATTTGCGGAATACGGCCCGGCGACACTCAGGCTGTGGGGAAACGAACTCCGCATAGATGAAAGCGTGCCTGAGCCGGCGAGTTTTGCCATACTCACGGGCGGAATGGCGGTCCTCGGCGTTATTCGCAGGGGCGCGCGGCGCAGGCGGGCGCGTACGTAAAGATATATCAGGTTGAACGCTTCTCACCGCGAAAGCACAAGACGGGACGGAGATTCAGTCGTCGGTCGAGTGCTTATTGCCCTGTTCCATTCCGCGCATCGACAGAACGAAATCGACCGTATTGCGAAGCTGGGCTAGAACGTACTCAGCTTCGTGTTCATTCAAAGGCATCATCAATGTTGCGCACACATCCGAGGAAGACAGGGGTTTCAGCTCGTTCGCCAGCAAGTCGGGCGCTCTTACCCTGAGCGCCCTGGACAACCTCGTCAGCGCTGACAGAGACGGTATGCTTGCGCCCAGCTCGAGACGCGCTATATAATTCGTGCTAAAGTCTGACCTCTCTGCCAATTCCTCTTGTGTAAACCCCAGAGCCTTGCGGCGAGCGCGCATAGCGTCGGCGAAGGCGCTAACAAGTCTAGCCAGTTCCGCTTGTCTTTTCATCAAGAGGCAGATTACGGCTTTGACACGAATGTCTCAATTGAATATTTGTCCAAGTATCAACCTTGACAACTATATCGCTCTGTGCAATAATCTCAATTGGTAGCTTGGCTGCTTGCCGCCCGGAGAGGCAAGGTCGCTGGTCTTGGCAGACAGGCGCACTAATACCTTCGTATTACAAAAAATAGTTCTTTCGGCCAATTGCCTGTCTTTCATTGCGGGGGTAGCATGAGTGACAGGAGGCTGCCCGCTTGTCGGTCGTGTCTTATCTCAGGTGAGAAAAGGAGCGCGCGAGAAGTGAGGTTTAGCAAGACCGTCTACCGTCGATTCCTCTTGTTATTGACCGTCGGCCTGGGTATTTGCCCCACTGGGGTGGGCGCGTCCGTGTTTTGGCAACACGAGCAATCGGTTAAGGCCGCTCGCCTCCTGCCGGACGGCGCGCCGGTATATTGTGAGGCCGTCACCGTTCAGCGCATCGCCGCGCGCAATAACCCGGCCTATTTCGTCATTCAGGATCCGCTCAGGCCCGCCAGCCGCATCGTCGTCCTGGGCCGCGCGCCGCTGGCATTGCGCAGTGGGCACACCGTCGATGTGCGCGGCGTTCTGGGAACCACAAACGGCGAACGCTGTATAGTCAATCCCACCGTGCGGGGTTATTTCGATGCACAGGGGCGGCTCACCTGGTTTCCGCCGCTGCTTGGGGTTCTGTCCGAAACCACAAGACAAGACCTGCCTTTGCCGACTTCGCCAACGCCACCGTCAGACCCCTCGCTCCCCGCTGACGGCCTGGGCGTGACCGGCGACGTCACTGCAGCGCCTCCGTTGACCCCGGCCAAGTTTGATACAGTTGCCGAACTGTTGGCGGCGCAGCCGGCGCTGCTGACTCGGGCTCAACTCTCCGGCAAACCCGTCAAGGAGGTGGGCGAGGGATACATCGTGATCGGCGACGACAACGCCGACTCGACAGTCAAGATATACACCACAGACGAGGCTAAGCCGGGCGATAGAATCGTCAGCGTTAAAGGGTGTATCCACAGCGAGAACGGAGGTCCGGTGATCTACGCCGAAAGCGGTCCGCACCCCTACTTCGATGTGCAGGCGGCTCATGGTAGCGTCCTTACAGCCAAACCCGGCACGGTTGCTTACGCGGCAACGCTGGGCGACGCAGTGGCAGCGTCAACAGGCGGTGCGGGAATCATGAGCGTCGGAGGCGACACAGCAAATGGTAAATGGGTGTATCTGACGGGGCAGGTGGTCAGCTCAGTGGACCGATACTGGTCCTACGATTTGAACCCGGACGCTTGGGTGGACGTATGCTACTTGCAGCCATTGGACCACACCGGGGGATTTCGCGCATATCTACCGGCAACGGCTGAGTGGTCTGCTGGAGCGGTCGTTGACGTGATGGCAAAACTGGACACAAAGGACGGCCAACGGCTGCTGGGAGTGATAGGGCAGAACGGCTCAATCGAATACAAGACGCTCCATTCCGCCGATGGCTCTACGCCGTCGGCCGTCAGAGCTCTAGGCATGAACAACACGCAGGTAGGTGGCAAGAAGCAGGGAGATAACCCTGGAAATCCGGGCGTTACCGGCGCTACGGGGCTTTATAACGTGGGGTCTTACGCGACCGTGTGGGGCAGAGTCCTCGAATATGGAAACTATCCATTCGACGGCAACAACTCCACCTACTATATGCGCGTCGATGACGGCGCAGGCGTCGCCTCCGGCGGATACGGCGGCGCCAAAGGCGTCATTGTTTTTGCAGCCCAATGGCTGATTCCTCAAGGGCTGCAAGTAGGCGACTACGTAATGGCCACGGGTGTGAGCGGCGTCTGGAAACCATCAGGATCATCCACTACTTATCGAGCTATCTGGTCGGCTGACAGTATTTACAAAGTGGAAGACGGCGCGACCAGAACGGTCCTGACTACCGGCGATATTTCCGGCGTGGTGAAACTATACGATATGCCGGCCTCCACAGCCAAAGCGCATATCTGGCTTTCATCGGGGAAGGCCACGACTCTCACTGTCAACAGGGGGCCAGACAACTCCGGCAGCGCGGCCTTCACGTTGTCGGACGTGCCCAAACGGATACACTTTCATTCGCCCACTCAGGATTATGATCAAGACATCAGCTATGCGATATCGGCGCAGTGTCAAGGCTATAAGACCCGAACCTACGCCAACGTCGCTCCTGACACCACACGAAACCTGTACCTCGTGCGTTTGAGGAAACTGTACCTGTCGTCTAATAGTTACACGATAGACGCCTATCCGAACTCGGCCCCCGCAACCATCACGGCGCAGGTAATGGCGGTAAACGCGCAGGGAGATAAGGTCGGCGTTTCCGGCGTAACGGTCAGATTCATAACGGACACCGGCTCCTTCTCGCAGAGTTCCCAAGTAACATCATACTCCGCGACCACAAACTCGCAGGGCGTCGCCACGGCGCAAGCATACGGGGCCACCTCTACGCAGGATCTGTTTCAGGTCTTCGCGACGGATGACAGCGCGCCGCTGCCCGAAGACGACCTCACCGACGATCCCGGAATGGAGTCGGACCATTACATGTATGACTGGGAACAACTGCCTCAACGAATTTTCCTTGTGTGGGGCAATATGACGCTGACGGCCAGTCCAACTTCCATGCACCCTTGTGGGGCCGACAATAGGTCCACAATTACCGCGACAGTGAAAAGGAACGACGGCCAAACAGCGGTGGTCGGCGCAAACGTGCGCTTTACCACCGACCGTGGCGTATTTGAAGAAAGCGGCAATTCTTTCGCAAGCCTAACCACAAACTCAACCGGTGTGGCCGTGGTCCACTTGCTAGGGACCGGCTTGGGCGGTGGGACCGCCACTGTCACCGCCTACTGCTACGGATCAGGCCCCTGTGTGACAAGAACCGTCTCTGTCAGCGTAATTGATGACAAGCTGGCGCTGACGCCCGCGTACTACTCTGTTCCGCCGACGCAGACCACAGGCCAACTGACAGGGACTGTCACCACCTCCACAGGAACGCCGATTCAGGGAAGGACCGTAACGTTCTCCACACCGCCGCCCGGATCGCTCAATCCCACGTCGGGCGTGACCGGATCGGACGGCACGGTGACCACTGTGCTCAGCGGCGTTTCTCAAGGCGGGTTTGCGGTCGTCCAAGCGGTAAGCGCGGACTCCTGCGGGCAGTCAATGGCACAGAAGTTGCAGATAGATTTCTTGCAATCCGCGAACGACGACTGGCCTCAGTTTATGCACGACTCAAGACACCAGGGCTACAGCCGGACGAACGACACGACCACGAGCGAGAGCCTTACGCTTGCGTGGAGCGCGGCCCTGCCGACGGCTGACACAGAGCACGCGGCGGGCGGCTGGCAGACGGCCTTCGGTCAGCCGCATCCGACTGGAGGAGCCGCGTCCTCCATATTCCCTCACCCTTACATAGACTCAAGCCCGGTCCATGCCGCGGGCTGCCCGGTCATAGTCGGGGCTTGGGCTTCAGGCAACTACTGGCAATCGACCGGCTATCTAGCCGCCTTCAACCCGACGACCGGAGCAAACGCATGGCGATACCCAACCACGGGATTTATCGGCGGGGTGGCGTCCACGCCGTGCGTCGCGGATATAGCCGGGACGAAGTACACTTATATAGGCTCGATGGACGGCAAGCTCTACTGCCTCAATGCGCAGACCGGCTCGCTCGCATGGTCATATCAGACCCTCAATCGCTCCGGCGGCCCAGGCCGCATCCTGGCTTCGCCGACGGTTTATAGCGGTCGCGTTTACATCGGCAACGAAAGCGCCGGAATGTATTGTCTGGACGCGGCCACCGGAGAGTTAAAGTGGTCGTACGACCTGCCGCCGGATGGCGCGTGGCCGGATATGACCGGCCTTAGCTCGCCCGCCGTGGCGGCCGTAAGCGGGGAGGCGAAAGTATACGTGGGCTGCGACAACGGCTACGTATACTGCCTCTCCACGGCTGACAGCCCGCCGAACAGGAAGCTTTGGGAATACTATGCGGGAGCATGCGTGGAGTCATCGCCTATGGTGTACGCGGATAAGGTGTATGTGGGGACGTCGTGGTACAACCCAACCGGCACGGCTTATCAATTTATTGCGTTGGATGCCATCACGGGCGATTTTCGCTGGGCCCAAGATCTCAGCCAGGAAGCGCGGGCTACCTGTGCAGCTTCTGATTCCCATCTCTATACAGGTGTGGATACGGGACACATATTCCACAAGAGGCGGGCGAGCGACGGAGGCCAAGCTGGCTGGTTTGATGGTGGCAATTACTTCGTAGGCTCTGCCGCATTAGCGCCCTCCCCCGCGGACCTCATCTACATCGGTAATGACAACGGCAACTTCTACGCCTTGCGGCAATCGTCATTGACCTCGCCACTCGCGACACATTCTACCGGCGGCTACGTCTGCTCCAGCCCAGCAGTATCGTACGCTACCGAGACGAACAGTAGATGGGTCTATGTAGTATCAAGGGGCGACGATGGTAGAGCGGACGGCAATGGCACGCTGTACGCATTTCGAACTCAAAGATAGGAGGATGCGAAGTGAAGATCTCTGCTGCGTTCGGCCTCGTGACTTTTCTCCTCGTTGGCTCTGCCTCAGCAGAACCGCAGGTAACGGCTACATACAGGCCCGTTGAAGCGGGTTACAGACTGGATTTCACCGTAAGGGCTGGTGAGTACTCTGTGTACAGGTGGGGCTTCGACCGTATTGATGACTTCGACGTGGCGGCCCCAACCGGTTGGAACGGCTTGGTATTCACACGGTACACTGATTGGACGGCCATCTCGACGGACAATGAGCTGCTCCCCGGACAGTTCCTTTTTGGCTGTGCCGCTACGTTTCCGGATCTGCCAACGCAGATCGACTACTTTGTAAGCCAAGGGGGCGTAGGGGGCGCGTACTATGACACACTTCTTCCAACTCCGATTCCCGAACCATCCTCTCTACTGGCGCTGGTTGGCTGCCTGGCTGGATGGGGAAGCTTGAGGCTGAGGAGGCGCAAAGGGTAACGCGCATACGAAAGCCTGGCGGACGGCCGGGCTTTTGTTATTGCAT
>JAUSGG010000247.1 GCA_030649165.1 Armatimonadota bacterium | reverse complement strand
CCGACGAAACCGTGTGTGATGGCGGCAAGCTTATCCATGTCTACGTCGCCGGCCAGCGGCATGCCGCGGCTGTGAATATCCAATATCTCCCGACGACCGACTTTGTCCGGCACGCCGATGGTTATCTCCCTGTCGAAACGGCCAGGCCGGCGCAGGGCCGGGTCGAGGGTGTTCGGAATGTTGGTCGCGGCAACGACAATCACGTTGCCGCGCGAGTTGAGTCCGTCCATTAGGGCAAGGAGTTGCGCGACGACACGGCGCTCCACCTGACGGTCGCCGCTCATTTCCTCCCGCTTGGGAGCTATGGCGTCGATCTCGTCGATGAAGATGATGGACGGTGCGCGCTTGCCGGCTTCTTCGAAGATGTTGCGCAATTGGGCTTCGCTCGCTCCATAGAATTTGTCGATGATTTCCGGACCGTTGATGTGAAAAAAGCTGGAGCTGGTCTCGTGGGCCACGGCGCGGGCGATGAGTGTCTTGCCTGTGCCGGGCGGTCCGTGCAGCAGGACGCCCTTGGGCGCGTCAACCCCCAGTCGCTCGAAGAGTTCGGGATATTTGAGCGGCAGCTCGATCATCTCTCGGATGCGGCGGATCTCTTTGCGCAGGCCGCCGATGTCCTCGTAGGTGAGAGTATTCTGTTCTTGTTCCGACTGCTTGCCGGCGAGGCGGACCGCCGTTGCTGAACCGATGAGGACAGGACCGGATGGAGCGGTTTCGGTCACGGTAAAGTTCTGGGCGCGCGTGCCAAAAAGATCGATGCGCACTCGGTCGCCGGCTATCACGGGAATGCCGTCCAGCAAACGGGCTAGGTAGCGAGCCTGCCCCGCCGCGAGCGCGGTCCGCATCCCCTCGGCGGAAGCCAGTGTGACCTTCTGGGCGGGCTGCACCTGGACTGGACGCACCGTGACTTTCTCGTCGAGGCCGGCGCCGGCGTTGGCCCGCAGAATGCCATCCATTTGGACCAATCCCTGGCCTCGGTGATCGGAGTAGGCGGGCATGACGCGGGCTACTGTAACTCGCTTGCCGGTTATCTCCGCCACATCGCCGACCTCTGCTCCGAGGCGTGTGAGGTCCTGGGGGTCCAGCCGTACTAAGCCCCTCCCGGCATCTTTGGGCAGGGCTTCGGCGACTCGGAATGAGGACGGCCGCTCTTCAGCTTTCTCGCTCATGCTTTCTCTCCCTGTGGCGCAGCGACCCCAACCTGAGCGCTCGCGGCGGCGATGACTCCTTTGCCGCAGCAGCAGGCGCAGGAGAGAGGCGCGTCCGGCCAGTGGCCCCCGTCGTAGCCGACAGCGCGACCCGTGCCGTCGCAGCAAGGACAGGAGGTTGTGTCGATCGGGACCTCTACCATGCCTAAGCCCCCACAAGTTGTGCAGGTTAGGCGGGATCCGGGATGTACGCCCGTCCCCCGGCAAAATGCGCAGCGGACCGTTGGTGGTCGGAGTATTCGCGAGCCTCTCCCGCCACACACCTGGCAAGTGGACATGCGGGACATTATGCCAAAACGATCTCGTCCCTTTCCGCCGCAAAACGCGCAGGGCGCCTCAATCGTCATCCGCTGAAAGTTGTGATCGGTCTGCTCTTGGGTCATATTGGTCATAAGGTTTATCTCCAGTCTCGAAACGACCGGTAGCCCCGACACTCCTGTCGGGATCCCGCGGACAAGAGTGTCCGCGCTACCAATCCTGAACTATTGCGATTACCTCCCATGTTAGGTAGCCGCGAAGTGTTCTCGGGCATCTCTCAGCCGGGCCAGCAACGCCTCCTCGCCCTCAAGATATTCCTCCTCGCTGATCTCTCCCAGGTCGTGGCGCATCTCCAGCTCCTGGAGGCGCCCACGAATTGTTCCCTCGTCGTATATCTCCCGTTCCGCTTCGTCAACCGCCTTCTGAGCGATCCAGACCACCCCTCGGATGGGGCCCATGGCGGGAAGCGTCAACCACTTCAGCAAACCCATTACTTCACCTCACGCCGGCAAGAGCCGACCTGTCACACGACGATTGTCACTCGTTCCAGTTGATGGCTATATCCACGAAGTTGTACGGCGGCACTTGGTCGACATATTTGAATATCAGACGAGACCCCATTTCCTGGTCCAATTGCTGAACCGCCTGATCGAACTCGGCTTCGCGGTCCTGATCCACCAGAAACGCGGCGTTGAGAACCATTCTGTCGGTCACCGGCGCATTGGATTTATGCTCGTGGGCCAAGGGGCGCAAACGGGCCAGAATCGCCTCAGCATCGGCATCGCGTCTCGTCACCACGGCCTTTTGGACCATCTCACCTAGCTTCATGCGGTCGTAGTGGGACTGCTCAGGCGGTACACCCACCAGGCTGTCCCTAAGTTGGCGAATCGCGGGGTTCTCGTCCACGACCTCCTGAAAGATCGCTCCTTCGTACAAGAAGGCTCTCAGTCCCAGTTCCTTGCGGCCTTCCATTTCGTCGAGAAGGGCATGGAACTCACGACCGCGGCGCTTCAGCGCCTTCTGAAAAGCTTCACTGCTGGGAGCCACCGTGCCAAAGCGTATCGGCAGAATCGCGTACTCCCGCATCACCTCTTCCAGCACCGCGGCATGCGCCATAAAGTTGCGCCGCCTGCCCTCGTACTCGACAATAGGAGAGTTGCTGACCACCGCGGCCAGATCTTCGAAGGGTACGGTGTAGACAATATCGCCGCGCTCGCCGATGCCCAGCGTCGAGAACTGGCGCGGTCGCCCGCATCGGATAACACAGTACATGTACATGCCCTCCGACATGTGTCTCCTCCCCCAATTCTAATCGTTAAACGTTATTGTCTAATGTTGAATGGCGGGGACCACGAGGGTCCCACCAGGCAATCTCATTCAACATTCAACTCTCAACTTTCGGTGTCAGCCGCGCGTATGCGGAAACCCGACATGATTCCCTTGTCGGCGAGAGTTCCGGCCAGGACATCCAGGATTCCATTGCCCCACACCCGCAGTTCGTCTCGCGTCAGGTCCGACCGCAAGTCGATATACCGTTTGACGAGAGCGACGTAAGTTTGGCGCGCTTCCGGCTCCAGGTGGCGGAATATCTCGTTTTCCAGTGTCGCCTCCAGCTCTTGGGCGGCAGACTCCACCCCGCCGCGGTGGAATGGGGCGACCTCCAGCGCCAGGTCGATGTAGCCCTGCAGATCGCCGACAAGCAGCAGATCCTTTGCCGCCGCGGGCGTAAGCTCACCCCTGTCCAACTCCCGCTGAAGGTGACTCTTAATGTCCCCCCGTATGGCCACGCTGGACTGGCCGGATGCCAGGTTGCGCCGGTCCAGATGGAGCAACGCGTCGCCGAATCCGCTCCGAATGGCGGTTTCGTTGGCAAATATCTCCCGCGGAGCGTAGAGGCAGAGTTTGTGGACCAGCAGGTTCAGCGCCTGGCGGATCGCCGCTTGCCTGTCCTCCGTCCATCCCGAACACTCCGGCCGCTCGACGGCTCCGATTCGCCCGCCCGATGATTGCGGGAGTTCCGCGGTGGTCTCGACTGTCAGCTCCCGTGACGCCTGAGTAGTACGCCCCTCCGCCAGGGGATGCGCATGTTCGTGCGCCAGCAGGCCGCGCACCGACATTGGGTCGTCCCAGTAGCCTTCGCGGGTCATAGTCTCCAGGTTGATGAAAACGTGGCATGCGGACGGCTCGGCCAGATCATACACGTTCACCACCGGGCGGCTGTCCAGAACGTCCGCCCTTCCCGGAAAGGCGTCGGACTGCAACTGGTGGACCAGCGGCTGCAAATCCTGAAGGACGAACAGCGTCACCGATTGGTGGCGCCAGCGCCCGCTCTCGACGTAACCGCGGATGACAGCCTCTTCCTCCTGGATCACCGGGAGTATGCCGGCGTCGACATCGGAGACGACTCGCAGTTCCGTCCCCGCAATCCGGTGCAGACTAAAGTGTTTGACCTTACGCGCCATACTAAATACTCTTCAAGCGCAGCTCAAGAATGCCGTTCTTGAACGTTTTCGCCTTGGGTTTGGGCGCCACCGCCCTGGGAAGCAGGATTTCCTTTTCATACTTGCGCTCGCCGGTGGTTTGCAGAGAGAGGACATCCTCCCGGATGTCGATCCGCACTTCTTCTTCGCTCACACCCGGCAGTTCAGCTACGAGGACGATTTCTTTGCCCTCGTCGAAGATGTCCACCAAAGGCTCCCGCGCTTCGGCGACGACCGGCCCTTCCTCTCCAGTGCGAATGTTGCCGAACCGTTCGACTTTAGGAATGCCCCCGGTTCCGGTGCGGACGGTGAAACCGTAGACGCCTTTCCCTTTGTCACCCAGTCCCTTGACTTTGAACTCCCCGGAGCGCGAGACTTCGGATTCGCCCGTCTCGATCATCTCGGAAAACACGTCCAGGAAGTCTCCCAGCCCCTTGAAGAGGCCTCCCAACCCGAAATCCAGGGTCACTTTTCCCTCTTTACCTTGTTCTGTTTCCCGTTGTCTTCGTTTTGTTGGCATGTGGTACATCCCCCGTATTCTCTTAGACATTCATCGCCGACTCCACGGTACGCCGCAATCGCTCAGGACGCCACTCCCATGGCTTCTTCCAGATGTTCGAGACGCTCCTTGAGCAACCGGTTCTGTTCTTCCAGTTGATTGGCTCGAGAGGACAGAGTGGGATCGCTTTCCCACCAATTGATGCCCATCTCCATAGCCTTGTCCACCGAGGCTATCAGTAGACGCAGTTTGATGTTGAGCAATTCCACGCCACACAGAAAGATGTTGATGTCTCCCGCGATGACAATCCCCTTGTCGAGCACCCGTTCCAGGATATCGGCAAGATTTGTGCTCTGCACACTATGCTGAAGTTGCTGTTGCACAGCCATAAGGCTACTTCCTTTCGTTTCCCGACCCGCGGTTCTGTTTCGGGGGCGATTGCAAATCGCCCCCGATCGTGGACCGTCGGCGGTTCACTGGACTTCGATGGCCTCTCCACGGCAATAGCGCCGGATACGCCTGTAATTGACCACGTTGCCGTCGTCGTCCAACAGAGCCAAATAGGCCCCCAGCAAATCGGCGCTTGCGGGGACGCGGTTCAGCTCCACCACGTCCACGGTGACGCGCCAGCCGTCCTCTTCCCGGGACAAGCTGGTGACGGAATCCGGCTTGTAGCCAGTTAGCTGAGCTATCTGCTCTCTGGCCATGTCCGCCATTTCGCAGACGCTCATCGTCGATCTTCTGTGCTTACGCTTGCTGTCCTCACCGACCATCTCAATTCTCAACGGAACACTCTCCATGTATGGACCTCCGCCTCCCCGATTGACTACCCGCCCATCCGTCACAGCCGGATGGCTTCGACATCTCAGTATTCCAGAGGGACCTCGCAGCACGAAGCCCGCGGCTGGCCTCCGCCGGTTTTGGGCCTCCTGTTGCGCGCGGCGCCGGGGTCGGCCGGCGTCTCGTCAAGCATCGCCTGCACTTGGCCAATACGCCGACGAACGGACTGGAGCCGGCTTTCCATCTGTGTCTGGTTGGCAATCCAAATCTTCGACTCGCGTTCGAGCCGGGCTTTTTCATGCTCCAGGTAGGCTAGCTCGGCTACCGCCTGCGCTCGCGTTTTCGCCCCGATACCGTGAACCTGTCCGCGCAAAGTTCTAATATCCCGAAGACTCTTGACTCTCATTCCAGCGTCACCCATATACGCTTCCGGCCTACGAACTGCAGTAGTGTTTTATGAGGCGCAGAAGCATCTCTTTTTGTGTGTTGTACCGCTCTCTGCCCTGGCTGGTGAAGGCGGTCTTCGACCCCAACACGTCCATGCAGATGGCAACAAACCGCGGCTCGTCAACGGATATCGACAAGCCTTGCATTGCCGCCACCCGCGCAATCATGATGCAGGCGCGCAGAGTCGGTATCTGATCGTATTCCCCCGAAGCCCGGAAATCCCGAACGATATCCACACTGAGGGTCGCCTGCTCGGCCGGCATCGACGAGCGGGCCACCGTAATGGCAATCTCGGTCTCCCGTTCGTAGTAGTCCAGGTTAATGGTCACCAATCTGTCGCTCAGAGCGTCCTGAGCGTCATGGATCCCCGCGTATTCCTGGGGGTTGCTGGTGAAAATGGCCCGGAATTCGGGATGGACCCTTAGGTAGGTGTCTTCACCCTGGTTCGTGGCGGGCAGAGCCAACATCTTCTCCTCCAAGACGGCGAGGAGCACGTTATTCGCTTCCGGCTTAGAGCGGGTGAACTCATCGTAGACCAGGGTGAAACCCTCGCGGCAGGCGGTGGTGAGTCGCTGGTCCACCCAGCGTTGAACGGAGTCTTCTTCATACTTCAGGACGGTATGAATGTACTGGTCAACGACTTTGCGATAGCGATAACCGTGTTGCCCGCCGACCAGGTCCGATGTGGAGAATTCGTCGTCGCCCGCTATGAGAATCACCGGGCGTTTCAACTGGGCCGCTACGTGCAGGGCCAGCGTGGTCTTCCCAGTGCCGGACGGTCCTTGAAAGTGGACGGGAAAGCCGGCCTCCAGGTATGCCAGAGCGCGTTCCGTCAGCTCCTGAACGGATGGGGTCTCCACGAAATCGGATCGTGGCCGCACCGAAAGGGCTACCGGGGATCCTTCCATTACGGTTCTCGATGCAATCGCCATCTTAGTGTGTCTCCTCTCGTCTCGTCGCTAAAAGGTTGGCCACAGGATCGTGGTAGACGGCCTTCCAGGCTATATGCGATTCCCGCATAGCAAGCCCAACTCACATACACGATGAGAGTTGGGCTGTAATCCACATCTTCGGCTGCCCACTGTAAATCAATCGCCGGATGGCCTTGTGCGCTCTACTTGCTGCTCAGCTTTCGGGCTTCCTTGGTCCACTGCTCCGCGCGCGCGAACGCCCCAAATGCTTTGCTCATCTTCTGGGAGCTGCTTGACGCCAACTGCGCGAAGGTGTGAATGCCCATCTCGTTGAGGCGCTGCTGTCTGGTGGCGCCGATCCCCGCAATGACCGTGAGATCGTCGGTCATTCCTCGCGCCGAAGCAGTCTTCTTCGATGGAGCGCCGGATTTGCCGGCTCTCCGCTGCTGCATCTCGGCGCTGAAGTCGGTCCATATCTTCCGAGCCTTGCGGTGGTCGGTCTGCACGTCGGCTCTCATTTTGTTGACATCCGATAGCAGGCGCTGACGCAGTTCGGCAGCCATGCGTTGGTGGTCGCCATGAAATTCGGACAGCGTCTGTGCGGTATCGCTGCATATACTGGCGACCTGAGCGACCCGGTCGGCGCGCATCTTGCTGACATCCGATAGCAGGTGCTCGTGCTGATCGGTCAGGCGCTGACGCAGTTCGGCAGCCATGCGTTGGTGGTCGCCATGAAATTCGGACAGCGTCTGTGCGGTATCGCTGCATATACTGGCGACCTGAGCGACCCGGTCGGCATAGGCTCCCAGAAAGCTCTCGGTCAGCGTACCCATTGCGTTCGATAGTGCCATAGTTCGTCTCCTCAATTATGCTCGTGAATTCGGTAGTGACTTCTTCCGTCGCCGGCGTTCTCTCGTCAGTTGGAGGTAGGAGCCGAGGCGCCGCCGACTTGGACGCATGTCTTCATTGCACCCCGGCTCCGCACTGGGATCCGAAGAACCCGCGGCAACCGTCTAGGCAACTGCCTCAGCAGCAGTCAGGCCCACAGCTTCCGCATACTTGAGCCACGTGTCGACGCTTGCAACGACCACTCTGGCCTCGATGGCCAGCAGCTCGATGCCCACTAGGGAGACACGCACCCAGGCATCGATTACGACGCCCTTGTCCAAAATGCGGTCCACGACCTCTGCCAGGCTCGTGGATCCAATTGCTTTCTCTACCGCCATTTGCCTACCTCCTCATTAGATTTGAGCGCTTATTGCTGTGCTCCATCGAAGATTATAGGTTAGCGCAAATCTCGATTCTAGGCTGGTGGCGTTAGTTTTGCGTTAGGATTTCGACAAAGTTGCGCTTTGGACAGAAATAGCTCCTAAACATCATGATTTTCAAAGCCTTCGTTGAGTGATCCCCGTAGCGCGAGAGACCTGTTCTCCGTCTGTCGGGCAGAGGGCCAGAATGATTCAACTGACATGATCGTAAAAATGCCCACACTAGAGATCGCCTTCGGCCGTCTGCCGCATTGGCATAAGGACGTAGCCTTGGTGGGGCTCCGTGCGTAGATAGACAGGGCTGCTGGGGTCAGGTTCGATCTTGTCGCGCAGGGACTTGACGTGCCAACGCACCAGGCTGACGCAACTGCTTTCCGAAGGGTACCCCCATACTTGCTCCAGCAATTCGCCGCTGGTAAAGACTTCCCCGGCATGCAGCATGAAGTGACGCAAAAGCTCGACTTCTTTGGGTGTGAGCTTTGCGGCCATATTGCCTATTCGCACCTCACGGCTCTCCATAACCAGAGCAAGGGGGCCGGCCTCCAACACGGAGCCTGAGCGTTCCGGCCCCATCGTCTTCCCCGACTCCCGCCGGCGCCGGCGCAGCAACGCGCGGACCCGGGCTTTCAACTCCGTCGTGTTGAACGGCTTGCTGAGGTAGTCATCACCGCCGTGGTCCAGCCCGTTCACCCGGTCGCGAACGTCGACGCGCGCCGTCAGGAACAAAACAGGCGCGGAGATGTGCATTTGCCGAAACTGATGACAAACCTCGAAGCCGTCCATTCCGGGCATATTGACATCCAGAATGATGAGGTCGAAGTCGTGACGGCTGACACTTGCGTGGGCCTGCGCGCCGTTGTTGGCTGTCAGTGTTTCGTAGCCGTCTTCTCGCAGGCTGCGCTCCAAGGCCCAAACGAAGTCTCTTTCGTCGTCTACGATCAGGATCCGATAGGCATTCTCTTCCACGGGGCATCTCCCATTGACATAGAGATCAGCTTCAGCCGGCGCCGCCGACTAAGCTGCCGTCGACTGCTGATGTCAAGCAGGGCAATCGAAGGGTAAACGCGCTCCCCCGACCTACCTCGCTCTCGACCTTGATGGTCCCCCCATGCTGCTCCATGATATTGCGGCAGGTGGAGAGCCCCAGACCGACGCCCTTGCCCGTCCGGTCCGTAGTGAAGAAAGGATTGAAGACCCTGGCCAGATGCTCCGGCGGAACGCCGCGGCCTGTGTCGCGAAACCGAATCTCTACGTGTTGCGCCTGCGTTAGCGTCGTGATCGTCAATACCCCGCCCGATGGCATCGAGTGTAACGCGTTGGTGATCAGATTTACGAACACCTGCTGCAGGGCGGTGGGATTCCCGACAACTCCGGGCAAAGCGGGCTGGAACTCTCTTGCCAATGTGACATTTCCGGAAGTCAACTGGTCGATCAGTAGATTGACGCTTTCCTCCAGCAACGCGGTAATATCCATCATCTGGCCGCGCGCGAGGGGTATGCCGCTGAGCCAACTCTCCAGGATGTGTCCGGCGCGTTCCGTGCCGGCCTGAATCCTCTTTGCGCACTCGGCGTGCAATTCGTTGTCACAGTAATGGTCCAAGAGCAAGTGGATGTTGCTGGATATGATGGCCAGGGAATTCCGCAGCTCGTGAGCCGCTATGCCCACGGCCATGGTTTCCACGGAGCTCATCATGGCCGACCGGGCCTGTTCGACCTTCAGCCGGCGCTTCTCCGTCAGGTCGGTTCCCAAGGCCACGACTCCCACCACATTCCCATCTTTGCCTCGCATGGGGGAGTAGGTCCAGGCGATGTGCGCCGTGGGGCCGGCGGCCGCGGAGTCCGCTTCCGTCTGGTGAATTTCTTCTCTCTCGGCCAGTCGTTTCAGAGTCTCAGATAGGGCATCAAAGGGAGGTTGTGAGCGACCCTTGTTTTCGTCTACAAGGAAGCCCGAGGTCTTCTCCGCCGCCTGATTCCAGCTTGCAGCGTCATTCTGAAGATCTACGAAGACAATCGGACTGTTGGCGGGCTCGACTGCGCCAAGTGGCCGATCCTCGGATTGGCCCAACTCTTCCCGTCGCTCTCTCTGCCCTAGACCGTCCTCTACCGTCGCCATAGTCAACCTCCTGTTGGCTAAAGAATCGGTACAAGAACACTAACGACCTACGAGAACGCTGTATGCGGTCAAACCACAAACCTTCATTCGCTGCCGGGACATGCTTCAGCGAAGTTGTTCAATGCAGTGGAACCGAATGTGCAACTATTCACCGTTACCCAGGCGCGCGGTGACAATATAGTCGCAGTATTATATAGTATGGAGAGGATCGTGTCAAGACCACTAATCGCTCTGCAACTACAGACCACTAATCGCCTCCGCGTCCTTTCGTGCTTTTGCGATCAAATCCCCGTGCGCTTGGGATGCGCCCAATTGCCTCACGCAAAACCGTTACCGAATGGGAATCGATGGCTCATTGATTATCGTACCAAACGTCCAGGATCTGTAGGCGCGTTAGCGACATTTCGGCGGGAGCCGGACTACCAAGGCGGTACCGGATGATGCGGATAAAGGTCGCCGGCCGTATTGACACAACCGGCGGCATAGGAATATAGTTCGGTTAGAGAGTCACCGGAAAAGTTTCAATTGTTTTCGGGACATACTCTACCTATGTCGCTTCCCCCACAGCGCAGCGTCTTTTGCCCAAACCACCAGAATCGACGGCAAGGAGTTACTCGGTGAAGAGATCTGAGATAAACCGGTTGATGAAGACGGCAATTGCATTCCTCGAGGAGCAGAGCTTCAAACTCCCGCCATTCGCGTATTGGAGCCCGAGTGATTGGAGGCAAAGGGGGAACGACGCCAATGAGATTCGGGAGTGTATGCTCGGCTGGGACCTGACCGATTTTGGTTCAGGCGCTTTTGCCGGCGTCGGACTGATAATGTTTACCATCAGAAACGGCCATAACACGAATCCCGAATACTCCGCGAAGCCCTACTGCGAGAAGATATTGATTGCCGGCGATGGCCAGGTAACCCCGATGCACTTCCATTGGAATAAGATGGAGGACATTATCAATAGAGGCGGGGGCGACCTGGCGATCCGGCTCTACAATTCCACCGAGGATGGCGAGCTGTCCCAGGATGATGTGGAAGTCTCCATAGATGGCGTGCTTACCGGAGTCAAGGCCGGCGAAATAGTGAGACTGAAGCCGGGAGAGAGCATTTGCCTGCCGCCGGGCCTGTACCACGAATTCTGGGGTCAAGGCACGGTTCTGATCGGGGAAGTCTCCAAAGTGAACGACGATAACGTCGATAACAGGTTTTACGAAGAGATCGGCCGGTTCCCCGAAATCGAGGAAGATGAGGAACCTCTCTACCTCTTGTTCTCGGAATACCCCCCGGCGGCAGAGTAGAAAGTAACCGGAGCATACGGGATGCGCGCAGTCTACAGGTTGGCTATTGTCTCCCATACGCATTGGGACCCTGAATGGTACTCCACTTACCAGGAATACAGGATCAGGCTGGTGAAGCTTATGGACAAGCTGCTTCACATCCTGAAAACTGAACCTGACTACAAGCATTTTATGCTCGATGGCCAGGTAAGCGTGATCGAGGATTACCTGGAGATAAGGCCGGAGAAAGAAGAAGAGATACGTGATTTCGTAAAATCCGGCAGGCTGCTTATTGGGCCGTGGTATATATTGCCGGAAGAGTTCATGGTGAGCCCGGAGTCGCACATCCGCAATCTCCAATTGGGACACGAGATGGGCGGGAAGCTGGGAGGCGTGATGAAGGTCGGCTATCTCTGCGATATGCCCGGCCATATCTCTCAGTTGCCGCAGATACTTCGCGGTTTCGGCATCGACAGCGTCTTTGGCGTGAGGGGCATTCAAGGCTATCCGGCCACGGAGAAGAGCGAGTTCACGTGGAGGTCCCCGGACGGCTCGGAAGTCCTCATGATATGCCGCGGCTATAACACCATCATCGAATTGCCTGCGGACAGGTCACGCGCGCTCGAAATGATCGAGCGGTTGGGACACGATTTATCGAAATCCGCGACGACCCGGCATATCCTCCTCCCGGACGGTGATGACCACAGGGAGCCGGTCGCGGAGATCGCCTCTCTTGTACACAGTCTGAACGGCAAGCTTGGGGATATGGAGATCGTTCACACTTCTCTGCCGGCATACATCGAGTCTGTGCGGGAGGAAAGGCCAAAACTGGCGGTTCACGATGGCGAGCTGAGGGCAACGAAGAGTTCCTTCATCTTTACATCGGGAATACTCGCAACGAGGATGGGCTTGAAGACCGCGCATCGGCAGTCGGAGGTTCTGCTGGAGCAGTGGGCGGAACCGTTCAGCGCATTTTCGTGGCTTCTATCCCTCCAGGTACTCTTACCTGGAGGGTCCACGTATCCGCGGGCCCTGCTGCGCCAATCGTGGAAGTATCTGCTCCGCAACAACTTCCACGATGTCATTTACGGCGGGCACGTAGACGGCGTCACGGCCGACGCTGTGAACAGGTATAAGGCGAGCAGGGAGATAAGCGCCTGGCTGACTCAAGAAGCTCTGTATCATATCGCCGGCAAGATAGACACCACAGGAACCCTATCCTGCGGGAACGGCCTAGAACCACAACCCAGTGGCACAATCGGCGAGTCAGTTCCCGCAGGCTCAGAGGACTTCATCGTTGTCTTCAACCCCTGCGGCTGGGCAAATACCGAGGTCATAGATGTTGACTTCTACGCGGATCCCGCTTCCAGCGGCAACCTCGTAATCCGCGACGACAATGACGAGCCGATACCCTTCCAACTGAATCACGTGGAGCTTGTCCATAAACTGACCTCAGACAAGGGATTGGTGGATGGTAAGATCTGGCGTCAGCCCGGTACGGAGAAGAGAAAGTTCAGCATCTCGCTGCTGGCGGATAGTATCCCCGCCATTGGATACAAATGCTTCTCCGTCACCGGCGCCGCGGAGAAAACAGGGACTGCGGGAATGTTGAAAACGGCCCGTGTGGCGTCATTCCGAGGAGGAACGACGAGGAATCTGCTTTTTCCTGAATCGTGCACAAAAGCGGATTTCTCGCTTTTGAGGATCGGCGAGCGCGATTGTGAGAACGAGTATCTGCGGCTGGAGATCAACGCCAACGGGACGCTCAACATAACCGACAAGGCCAGTGAAAATGGGGACTGTCCCAAGCGAAGCGGGTGGACTGTCCCCATTTTCAAAGGGCTGAACTACTTCGAGGACTCCGGGGATGTGGGCGACCACTACTTCTACTCGCCGCCGGGGAACGACCGTGTGGTTACGACGCTGGACGAGAAGGCGGTCGTGAAGCTTGTCAGGCGGGGGCCGGTTGAGGCGATGTACAAGATCGCGACGAAGTTGAGGCTCCCCCGGATCTCCTCCGAAAAGGGAAGAAGCGGGAGGTCGGTTACCTGTCCTGTCACTAGTTACATCTCACTGCGGCTCGGCTCCAAACGCGTGGACATCACCACCGTGGTCAATAACAGAGCAAAAGACCATCGGTTGCGAGTTGTCTTTCCGACGGGGATACAGAGCGGCCACTGCTATGCCGACAGTCACTTTGATGTAGTTAAACGCGAAATCTCTCCTCCCGAGCAGCCGGGATGGTTGGAACAGCCGAGTGGGATGGGTCCCCAGAGATTGTTTATGAGCATATCCGACGGCGACAAGGGGATCACCCTGATAAACAAGGGCATTCCGCAGTACGAAGTCAGCGGCGACGGTACCGTGTATATAACCCTTCTCAGGTGTATAAGCCATCTAGCCAAGTATTATCTGCCGCAATACGGGGGCTCAGGCGGCATGGATTTCCCCGTTCTGGCCACTCCGGGAACACAGGAACCTGGCGAGCACACGTTCCGGTACTCGATCTATCCTCATAGGGGAGACTGGCAGTCTGCCCGAAGCCATTTGCAGGCGGTTTCATTCAACGCAGGCATGAAAGCAATGCAGACCGTCGGTCACGGCGGCGAACTCCCCAGCCGGCTGGGTTTCGTAAGCGTGTCGCCTCCTGAGTTGGTGTTGAGCGCCGTTAAGAGGTCTGAAAAAGGAGACGGCTTGATCGTCCGATTCCACAATTCCAGCGGAACAAGCGTAACGGGGTCGATCAGGCTGTTCCGCGAGTTCAAAGAGGTCTGCAAGGTGAATCTGCTGGAGGAGCCGGTGGAGCAGGATGGGGTGGCGCGGAGGGACAATAGGTCCGTGGAGATTGCCGTCGGGCCGCACAAGATAGTTACGCTGAAGTTCGTGCTGTGATGCGGCCACCAGTTGACAAACGCTTCGGTTTATGATATATATGGAATAATCACACAGGGGTAACTGATGCCGAAGACCACGGTAGTCTTCTTCAAAGAGAGGGACGGCACGGTTCCATACAAGGCTTGGCTGGACCAGCCACGTTAGCAGACGCGACCGAAGGGCCGCCGCCAAGTGCGCCGTTCGTCTCGAATTACTGCGCGATCAGGGCAGCGCTCTCCGCAGACCGTACGCGGATTATCTGCGGGATGGCATTCATGAGCTTCGGGTGGAGTTTGGCGGAATCAACTACAGGATTCTCTACTTCTTCCACAAAGCCGAAGCGGTCGTAGTGACACACGGTCTCACGAAGGAAGCGCAGGTCCCTCCCAGGGAGATCGATCTCGCGGTTGAGCGCAGAAAGCTGTTTGAATCAGACCCAGAAAGGTACCGCTATGAAGAAGAATAGAAAGACCTCCGATGCCGTTGAGTTGATGGACAAGTGGTACGGCGGCGATAGCGAATGGGATCAGATGCTAGTCGAAGAGCGGCTGAAGGTCCAAGTCGGACAGATAGCCTACGACCTGAGAGCAGAGGCGGGACTTTCGCAGGAAGCCCTAGCCAAACTCGCCGGAACCAGCCAGTCGATCATCTCACGAGTCGAAAACGCCGACTACGAGGGGAGCGCGTTGGAGATGCTCTACCGAATTTGCCTGGCATTGCATCGACAAGTGGACGTTCAGCGACTGGATAAGAAGATAGCCATTGCGTGTTAGGAAGAAGGAAAAGCCAGGCTCCACCCCGGTTTTCCTCAATCTGAGATGGGAGCATTCAGGTCGTATGAACGGAGTAACGGCACTGAAAGAGGTGTTCGCCGAATTCGGAAGAGCTGCCCATCAAGCTCAGTTGATAGAGTACAACCTCGTATCCATCTGGATGATCGAGTCCATGATTCAGGGGGTCTCCGTGACCCGAGATGATCTTCTTAGGTTTCAGCAGGATTGGAGCACGAGAACTATGGGGCAGCTCCTCAGGCCACTTCTGAAGTCGGGCCTCATTGCAGCAGAACTCAAGACCTTCATGGAGCAAGTGCGAGTATCCTGCGGGAACGGCCTCACACGGACGACCTGCCGCTACCATTGCCCAAGTCAACGAAGACGCGATACCCTCGGCTTGCCGGGCAAAGACAGTTCCCGCTGCGCCCGCGCCGCGCGTGTCGTGGCCGGCACGTGCGGGAACTGACTTCGCGTATCTTCGTAAGCTTACCTGGTTTGCGGAGTCGCGTGCGCGTTCACATACGCTTGGCGAATCAAGGCCGTTCCCACATGATAGAACTCACCTGCCCCTTTACCCCTCATCCGCGTCCATCTGCGTTCATCGGCGGTTTCAAAATCTTCCGCATTGACACCACCCCCGCCTCAGCAATATAGTTCACCTAGGAGCCTGTCCGAGTATTCCCATCTTGCTATCAGAAAAAAAGTGTGTTCACTACAAGTGAACATGCATGAATATGGATTATTGGTGTCGAAGTAGTATGTATGAGCAAGACATATCGACCCTACAACCCTGACCAGCA